>NZ_JBVAYV010000116.1:0-1024 GCF_055412805.1 Pseudarthrobacter kochi | reverse complement strand
TCGGATTGGCCAAACGGAGTTCTAGACAAACCCCATTTTTCCCGATCCGACAGGCATTCTCCGTTTAAACCGCCGATACAACCTCAACCCGACCGGTGGATCGAGGCTAAGTCACCGCCCGCAAAACCACCAGTCTCGACAGCCTCGGTCACCGCCGCCCGGTGGCCGGGGCTGTCGGCGCTCCCAGGGCTTCCGGCAGTTCTCGCAGGGAGGCGACCGTGTAGTCGGGAGAAGTGAAATAGTTCGGATAGTTGGCCCCGTCCCGGTTGATCCACGCCGTGCGGAGGCCCGCCGCGGCCGCGCCGTGGATGTCCCAAGGGTGAACCGCCACCAGCAGCATCTGCCCGGGGTCCGTCGCGCAGGCCGACGCCGCGTGGTGGTAGGCGGCCCGTGCCGGCTTCCAGCCCGCGGCGTCTTCCACGGACAGCAGCCGTTCAAACCGGTCCCGGATCCCGGCGGACGCGAGGAGTTCCTCCGCGACCCGGGCGGCGCCGTTGGACAGGGTGACCAGCCGGTACCCCGCCGCCCGCAAGGCACGGACTCCGTCCGCAACATCAGGGTGCAGGCCCAGCCCTGCCATTCCGGCCATGACATGCTCCACCGCAACCTCCCGGTCCGTCCCGGTGCCCGTGTCGGCGAGCAGGCCGCGCAGGACCTCCGCGCCGATCTCGGCAAAGGTGCCGTTGCCGCCGGCCGCCGTCAGGGCGAAGCCGTCGCGCAGCAGCGTGGCGAACCAGAGTTTCGCCACCTGCGCGGGGGCGCCGACCTCGGCGAAGCGCTCCCCCATCGGTGCCATGTCCGAGAGCGTTTCATTGACGTCGAAAACGACGACAGACGCTGTGCTGTTCATGAGTTCTCCTTCATCGATGCGCAACATTGGATACGAGGCGCTGCAGGACCGGCGGGGGCTCAGGCCTTAGCCTTGATCCACCGATGATGGTCGGGGCGCCGACGGCGGTTTAAACCGAGAATGCCCGTCTTTTCAAGGAAAATGGAGCTTGTCTAGAACCCATTGACCACCGAA
>NZ_JBVAYV010000115.1:0-1055 GCF_055412805.1 Pseudarthrobacter kochi | reverse complement strand
TCCGACTCGCGTTGACGAACGCCTGTCGAAGTTCAGGTTCCTCGATCACTCTCGCAGCCCCTCCTTGGTCATAGCTGTTGTCCTGGCGTCCTCGTCTCAGATGATCCGGCTAATGCCGTCATCGATCCGATAGCCGCCGAAAGCCCCCTCGGCGGCGAATATACGTTCGGCGAACCGGCGCCCCATGAGGTTGTGCGCCTCCCCATTCGGGTGCAGGCCATCGGGCAATGGCAAGGCGTCTGCATCGGCTGGACCGTACAGTTCGCGGCCGTCGAGGTAGTGAAGGTTCGGGTCGTCCGATCGGTGCTCGACCACTGAGCGGAGCGCGTCGCGGATTACCTCGAGCGTGAGGCGGCCTTGAGCGACGTCGCCGGGTGTACCGGTCGCGATGAACCGTACGCGGTCGGTGCCGAGGGTGTCGGGGTCGAATGCGCCGGGCCCGGGGGTGTTCTCATGGATACCGCAGAAGATTGGCGATACGAGCAAGAGTGGCGTTTCGGGGTGCCCGTCGCGGATGGTATCCAAGAAGCCGTGGACCGCTGGAACGAAGGCCCGCAGCCGCATGGCATCGAGATTCACGACGTTGATGCCGAGCTTCACACTGATGGCATCGGCGGGGGTGTCGCGGATGACTCGGGCGAGGAACGGGTCGACCAAGGCGCTGCCACCAAGGCCCAGGTTGCGTAGCTCGAGGTCGAACATCCTCCGCGCGGCCATGACCGGCCAGATCTCGCTCGGGGCAAGGGCGTTGGACCCGTGGCTGATAGAACTGCCGTGGTGCAGCCAGATCTTGCGGTTGGTTTGCTCGGCCACGATGGGTGTGTCGGTGCGAAGCTCGACGAGCGCGAGGGCCTCGTTGTGGGGCAGCCACACCTCGACGTTCTTCGTGTTCGAGCCGAGGTCCGCCAGCACGGTGGAGTGGGTAGGTCCCGAGTGGGCGCTGGAGGCGCCGGTCTGCAGGTCGATTTCGATGCAGTCCCCGCCGGTGAGCTCGTCCCGGGTGTGCCGGACGCCGTCCATGAATACGTCGATGCGGCCGCGTGGGCGGTCGGCGC
>NZ_JBVAYV010000114.1:0-1082 GCF_055412805.1 Pseudarthrobacter kochi | reverse complement strand
ACCTCCGCGGCTCCGCCCTCGGCTTCCGCAACCTCACCAACTACATCGCCAGATCACTCCTCGAATCCGGCGGATTCAGACCGAAACTACACTCTCAATTCTGAAGAGCCAGAAAACGAATCCACGGAATTGCCCGGGTACTTGAGTTCGCCCGCGACGGCCATACCGGGCTGAATAGCCTTGGAGACATCCCTGGCCGTTTCTCGGTTAATTCCACGAGACACATGGCAATTGGGCGAAAAGGGTCGGATTCGAACTCCGATGAGCCCTTCAGATTCGTTCCACAGCCCATCATGGATTGGCTTATGGATCATCTCCATCTGATCGACCTGGGTAGTTCCTATCGAGATGCTGAAACTCGAGCGCTGATCTTCGTCCACGAGCGATGTGGTCGGCGCACGAGCGAGACGTTGAAGTTGAATGACGAGTGCATCTCGTATGACTCGCAAGGCTCGCCCTACCTGGAGTGGCAACAAGGAAAGCCACCTTATGCCATGGGCAATAGGTTACCGCTGCATCAAGAGACACACGATGTGATCCGCCAGTGGCAAGACATCAAGCGGGAACACGGTATCCAATCTCAATGGCTTTTTCCGTCTTCAAATTACAGCACCGCCGACGAGCCGTATCGGGCAAACTTCTTGAGCACCCGAATTCGAAAACTAGCAAAGTTGGTTCAGAAATCTTCTCCGTTCCAGGGAGCAGTAGAAGGATCCGACGGTAACCTTGTACATTTTGACTGGTCGAGCATTGATGCCTATTCGTTTCGACACGCATTCGCCCAACGGCTAGCCGACGCCACTGATGCCGAGGGTAATTCGACAACTCCGCCCGACGTATTGCAGAGCTACATGGGTCACAAGAGTTTCGGAACGACAATGGCCTACTACGAAGTAACGGCTAAGCGCCGCAAGAAAGCCTTGGATGCTCTACCTGCTCGCAGGATAAATTTGCACGGCGAAGTCATAAAAGTTGAGGTGTACTACTGATGTGAGACAGTCTTTGAAAGGATTGTTCCCATGTCTTCCCGTCCCACGTTTTCTGATGAGTTCAAGGCTGATGCTGTTGATCTCGTGATTACT
>NZ_JBVAYV010000113.1:0-1089 GCF_055412805.1 Pseudarthrobacter kochi | reverse complement strand
TGAGGTGTACTACTGATGTGAGACAGTCTTTGAAAGGATTGTTCCCATGTCTTCCCGTCCCACGTTTTCTGATGAGTTCAAGGCTGATGCTGTTGATCTCGTGATTACTTCCGGCCGTCCGATTGCCGCTGTGGCCTCCGAGCTGGGGGTCTCCGTGACCGCGTTGCGCCGGTGGGTCCGCTACCACCGAGAAGGTCACCCCGATACCGTGATGAAACCTGACGAACCCATTGATCCCGCGAAATATAAGGCCATGGAGGCCAGAATGCGGGAACTTGAACGGGAGAACGATTTCCTAAAAAAAGTTTCAGCGTTCTTCGCCAAAGAACAACGGTAGAAGATTCCTACCGACTTGTTCAGGCGAAGAGCGCAGAGTTTCCAGTCGCGTGGATGTGCGCCGAACTGGACGTTCCCAGGGCCTCGTACTACCGCTGGTTGAACGCCGAAGAAACCCCGACGGCTGCCCGGCACGCTGAGCTGACCGGACTGGTGAAGTCGATGTTCGATTCCTCCGAGGGGATCTTCGGTCACCGCATGGTCCACGACAAACTCACCGCCAAAGGCGTCCAGGTATCGTTGGGGACCGTCGCGGCGATCATGGCAGAGAACGGCTGGCAAGCGCGGCGGATGCGTGCCTTCAAACGCACCACGATCCCCTCGGATCCGGATAAATGCTTCGAGGATCTGATCGGGCGTGATTTCACGTCCGCCGCACCCGGCACCCGCCTCGTCGGGGACATCACGTACCTGCGTACGGATGAGGGCTGGTTGTATCTGGCCACGGTCATTGACCTGTGTACCCGCATGATTGTGGGCTGGGCGATGGCCGATCACATGCGCGCTTCCCTGGTTACGGGCGCGTTGACTATGGCCAGGGACCGCGGACATCTGGAGCCGAACGCCATCTTCCACAGCGACAGAGGAACGCAATATACATCCCGTGAAATGGGCAAATGGTGCACCGGGAACAATGTCCGGCAATCCATGGGAGCCACCGGGGTTTGTTGGGATAATGCCGTGGCCGAATCGGCGTTCTCGTCCCTGAAGAACGAGTTCTACCACCACCACAGCTTCGCAACCCGCCAGGAC
>NZ_JBVAYV010000112.1:0-1104 GCF_055412805.1 Pseudarthrobacter kochi | reverse complement strand
CCGCCGGCCACCGCGATGGCCAATTTCAAGACAAAAAACCAGCCGCAAACCGTGGCTGCCTAACTGACAAGAAACCACCCGACTGTCTCACATCCTTGACACACCTCACTCCGGCCAAGTGCTTTCAAGGCCAGACTCCGGGTGTCACCAGGGCGGAGAAGGGGTTTGTGCTGAACCGGGCACAGATGGAGGCCATCGCTTGCCAAGAAGATGGAAGCGCGTCTGTCATTCACCCGTTCTTGGGTGGCCGCGAAATGCTGAACAAGCTGGAAGTAGATCGCTGGGTCATAGATATTCCCGACTCAGATCTCAGAACTGCTCGTAGTCGATACCCGGCCGCCTTCCGGCACTTGTCGGAGATGGTCCTCGGGATACGCCAAGGGAAAGCCGACGAACAGGCGGCCAAGAACGCGGAGGCATTGCAGGCTAATCCGAAAGCCAAGGTCAACACTCACCACGCAGGCTTTCTCGAATCGTGGTGGCAACTGGGATACAGGAGAGGGGAGCTGCTCCGAACTCTCGACGGAATAGACCGGTACATTGCAACCTCCCGCGTCACTACAGTGAACCGCCTTGCGGTCTTCGAGTTTGTCGACGCAAGCATCCACCCGAGTGACGCCATGACGGTCTTCGCATTGGACGATGACTATTCCTTGGGGATCCTGTCTTCCGCCGTTCACGGCAAGTGGATTGCAGCCAGATGTTCAAGTATGAAGGGCGATCCTCGATATACCTCGACGACAGTCTGGGATTCCTTCCCTTTTCCACAGGCACCAAGCCCCAAGGACGTTGCCAAGGTCGCGAGTGCAATGGCCGACATCCTTGAGCTGCGCGAGTCGCTTACGAGCGACGGGGACACCTTGGCCGATCAGTACGATGATTTGCGAATGCCAGGGCGAAGCAACCTGCGTCATTTGCACGGCGCACTGGATGCCGCTGTAGCGGATGCATACGGCTTCTCACCGTTTGATGAAATCCTGACTCAGTTACTCGTGAGTATTTGATGCCTTGAGAGCCACCCAATCTTGCGCTTCAGAGCCACCGATCGTGCGGAAGAGAGCCAGTGGTGGTGTGTTTGGGAGCCACTGGCCCTCGACCTCATCG
>NZ_JBVAYV010000111.1:0-1124 GCF_055412805.1 Pseudarthrobacter kochi | reverse complement strand
GGGCCGTCCGGCACCAGCGTCTGGTTGCTGAGGTTACTGGCCTGTTCGAGAAGGAAAAAGGCCGGGCCGGCCGTGACCAGCTGACCCTGATGCTCAACACGAAGGGTGTGAAGGTCGCCGCTCCGGTCAAGTCCAAATGCGTGGTGTAACGCGGTTGCCGCGTGATCTTTGGTTTGTTTAGGCGCCGAGCGCCAGTTCTGGGGTGTTCGCTGTCTCCTCTGTGGTCGTGGTGCCGGTGGTCCGGGCCTGTTGGATGAGGTCCAGGCCGAGGTAGCGGCGGGCTTCGATCCAGTCATCATGTTGCTCGGCGAGGACGGCGCCGACGAGGCGGATGAGGGAGTTCCGGTCGGGGAAGATCCCGACCACGTCGGTGCGGCGGCGGATCTCCCGGTTCAGGCGTTCCTGTGGGTTGTTGGACCACACCTGGCGCCAGAGGCCCTTGGGGAACGGTGTGAAGGCGAGCACGTCGGCGCGGGCGGTTTCGAGGTGGTCCGCGACCTTGGGGAGCTTCTCTTCCAGGGCGTGCAGGACGCGGTCGAACTGGGCGTGCACGGCGTCCGCGTCGGGCTGGTCGTAGACACTGTGCAGCAGGGTTTTCACCCAGGGCCAGGAGGTCTTGGGTGTGAGGGACATGAGGTTCGCCGCGTAGTGGCTTCGGCAGCGCTGCCAGGACGCTCCGGGCAGGGTCGCCCCGATCGCCGCGACGAGCCCGGCGTGCGCATCGGAGGTCACCAGCTTCACCCCGGTCAGGCCGCGGGCGGTCAGGTCGCGGAAGAAGCCGAGCCAGCCGGCCCCGTCCTCGGCGGAGGTGGCCTGGATCCCCAGTACTTCCCGGTGCCCGTCGGCGTTGACGCCGGTCGCGACCAGGGCGTGGACGTTCGCGACCCGCCCGCCCTCGCGGACCTTCAGGACCAGCGCATCGGCCGCGACGAACGTATACGGGCCCGCGTCCAGGGGCCGGGTCCGGAACGCCTCGACCTGTTCATCGAGGTCCCGGGCCATGATCGAGACCTGTGAGGTGTACTACTGATGTGAGACAGTCTTTGAAAGGATTGTTCCCATGTCTTCCCGTCCCACGTTTTCTGATGAGTTCAAGGCTGATGCTGTTGATCTCGTGATTACTT
>NZ_JBVAYV010000110.1:0-1395 GCF_055412805.1 Pseudarthrobacter kochi | reverse complement strand
CAATACCGTTTACTTAGGTGGTTTGGGTATTCGTTTGAGCGGCCAGCCTGACATCTTGCGTTTGACTACGCGGGGGTTGCTTCGTTGTCGGCGTGGTGGCAGGAGGTCGTGGAGTATCTCGCCGCTGAAGGTGGCGAAGGCTTTCCGGAGTTTGTCAGGGGGAAAAAGCCGGGCGGTCGGCGAGGGTTCGCCGTGCTGCCCGGAGGGTGCGTGTGAACGAAAACCGTAAGGGGTCTTCTTCGAACAATAGGGCGACTTCGCCGATGAGGGACCGCAGGGCGTAGTGGACGCAGAGGTAGCCGTAGATTTCCTGCAGGACCCCGTCGGGGGTTTTGGAGCGCAGGACGATTCCGGGGCCGCGCTGGTGGGTTTTGAGCTCGTCGAAGCAGGACTCGATTTCCCAGCGCCGCCCGTAGAGGTCTGCCAGGTCCTGTGCCGGTGCTGTGTCCGGGTCCAGGATGGTGGTGATGAGACGGAAATCGCTGGTGCTCTCACCGCTGGTGACTGTGTATTCGATCACCCGGACGGGGATCGCGTCCGTGTTGTTCCGGCGGGCCTTGGGGTTTGCGTATACCGCTGATCGGTACGAACCGTCGGGGAGTTCCTCGAGCACCGGCAGGACGTTGTTCGCGCGCATCCGCCACAGGAGTGCCGCGCCGGTTCCGGCGCTGTCCCGCCAGGCGTGGTAGCTGAAGAACCCGCGGTCGGCCATCACCAGCATCGAGGCGTCCAGATCCGCGTGGAGCCCGGGAAACATGTCCTGCTCGGCCGTGTCATAGCCGGCGACCACGGCCCCGATCACAGCATGAGTACCGCATTCGACAAGTCCGAGCACCCGCGCCTGCGGGTACGCGCTTTTGACCAGGGTGGCCGTGCCAGGCCGTCCGTAGTACTTCTCGTTCACCGGCGTATCGGCGATGTCCAGGCAGGTTCCGTCAACGCTGACCAGCCGCCAGGACTTGTAGAATCCGTTGCTTCCCGGAGCTGCCAAGGGCTTGGCGACCTCCGCGAAAAGTTCAGCCATCACCGTCGACCCAAGCCGCGTCCGCGCCTTGAAAATCGCGGCCTTCGTCGGCATCTGCCAATCCCTGAAACGGCCCGTGACCCACTCCAGGCCCGCCAGCAGCGAACGCATCACCTCTTCATACGAGCCGGCCGCGAACAACGCCATGGCCATCACGTAATACACCATCAGCCGCGAAGGCAGCAGCCTGTTCCGCATCTGGCCCGCCCCGGTACGCGCGATCACCCGGTCCACGACATCCGGCGGGAAAGCGCGCGTCAAAACCCCCAGGGAGACGTGATCACTCAAACGTTCCGGGGTTTCGGGCTTAATCCATCCGCTGCGAGCCATACACCAACATTAACAGAACAGACGCTAAGTAAACGGTATTG
>NZ_JBVAYV010000109.1:0-1434 GCF_055412805.1 Pseudarthrobacter kochi | reverse complement strand
GACCCTGCGCGGTGAAGGTCTTTGTGTACTGGAAGTGAACCGCCCGAACCGGGCCGCGCGCCGACTCAAGGGCAAATCCGATCCGCTGGACGCCTACCAAGCGGCCCAATCGGTACTGGACGGCCGGACCAAATCGGTCCCGAAAGCCAAAGACGGTCCCGTTGAATGCCTGCGAATACTGCGCGCCGGGCGCACCTCGGCGGGTGAAGGCCCGCACCGCAGCAATCAATCAGATCAAGGGTTTGCTCGTTTCGGCTCCGGACAAACTCCGGGCGAAATACCGCGGGCTTGGAACCTCGGCGATGATCACGGCCCTGCAGCGCACCCGACCTTCGGGCCATATGGCTGACCCCGAGTACGTGTGCTTGCTGACGTTGAAGGTCCTGGCCAACCGTTGCCACTCCCTCGCGGCAGAAATCGCCACCGCTGACGCTGCCCTCCAGGAAATCCTCGACACCTACGCGCCGATGCTCTGTGATCTTCCAGGTGTCGGAACGGAAGTAGCCAGCCAGCTCCTGGTCACTGTCGGGGACAACCCAGACCGCCTTGGAAATGAGGCCCAGTTCGCTGCCCTCGTCGGGGTCGCACCCATACCGGCATCCTCGGGCAAAACGACCCGTCACCGGCTCAGCAGAGGCGGTGACCGCAACGCCAACCATGCCTTGTATCAGGTCGTCCTGGTCCGTATGGCCTCGTGCCAACGGACCAAGGACTACGTGGCCAAACGCACCGCGGAGGGCAAGAGCAAACGGGAAATCATGCGCTGCCTCAAACGCTACGCAGCCCGGGAAATCTACCGCCAGATCACCAACCCCCAAGGAGCGCCAAACAACACCGATCTGCGCCAAATGCGCACCACACTCGGTTGCACCATCACGACCGCAGCGCGCGAACTTGGCCAATGGCCCTCCAAAATTTCCCTCCTGGAACGAGGCCTCCTCCGCAACGACGCCCTGGCCACGAACTACCGCCAGTGGTTGACCGAACAAACACTCCAAAACGCAATTTGACGCCTATACGAGTCGTCGTAGACACGAGTGGGTCCAGGGATCGCCGGAGCTCTGCGAAGGACAGCACTGGATCCGACCGCCGGCCGCGCCAGCGGACGCCCGCCAATTGGTTAGAGCGCAGCGGAAGCCAAGTGCCTTGATACTCTGTCGGCGCTCCACCCTCAGAAGGGACACAGAGATGGGCCTCAGAAGTCTCTTTCAGCGAAAGGCCGTTACAACGACCGTGATCGTGGTGTTATCTCCGGGCCGTATCCGAGAGCTTCCCAGTCGATGGTGTTGAACCCGCTGGGCAAAATCAGGTCAGAGATCTCCTTCCGACTCGCGTTGACGAACGCCTGTCGAAGTTCAGGTTCCTCGATCACTCTCGCAGCCCCTCCTTGGTCATAGCTGTTGTCCTGGCGTCCTCGTCTCAGATGATCCGGCT
>NZ_JBVAYV010000108.1:0-1444 GCF_055412805.1 Pseudarthrobacter kochi | reverse complement strand
GGCTCTTCAAGGTTCCCGGGGAAACAGGTTCGTGTTGTAGCAAGCAGAGGACTCGTGGTCCTGCTGGGATGAGTGTTCCTACGCATTCAACCTGAACAGGAACCACGAGCCTTGTTAGAGCCTACTGTGGCGGCCGAAGATGCTGCCAGCCTGATCTTTAACCTGCCCGATTACCGTGTCATTGGCACTGTGCTGCTCCCTGGCGGGGTGCGTCATGTCACGGTCGAGTCCACCTTCCCGCCGGGGTGCCCGAGCTGCGGGGTGATCGCGTCCCGGGTGAAGGAACGCCGGTGCCAGCGGCTGCGTGACATCCCTGTTGCCGGCGCGGTGGTGCTGCTCTGGGACAAGCGGCGCTGGTTCTGTGACGAGTATCTGTGCGAGCGGAAATCCTTCTGCGAGGCCACCCCTCAGGTCCCGCGGCGGGCACGATCTACACGCAGGCTCCGGGAGACGGTGCTGGACGCGGTCATCACCTCCGGGCGGGCCGTGTCCGAGACTGCCGTGGCGTTCGGGATCTCGTGGTGGCTGGTCCAGCAGGCCATCGGTGAAGCCGCTCTCCGCCTTCCGGACGTGGACCTCCTCGCACCCAGAATGCTGGGCATCGATGAGCACCGCTACCGGTCTGTGCGGTTCTTCCAGGACCCGGCCACGAGGGCCTGGACCCGGTATGAGCCGTGGATGACCACGATCGTGGATCTGGACACCGGCCAGGTCCTGGGCATCGTGGACGGACGGGACCACAAGGGCGTCGGCGACTGGCTCTTCGCCCGGCCCTTGGAGTGGCGGCTCGGGGTGCAGGTCGTCGCGATCGACCCGTCCGCGGCGTTCCGGAAGGCGCTGCGGATGTGGCTGCCGCGCAGCGCCGTGTCGGTGGATCTGTTCCATATGACGATGTTGGCCAACGACATGCTCACCTCGGTCCGGCAGGGCCTGTCGCAGCAGGTTCGGGGCCGGCGGGGCAGGGCCACGGACCCGGCGTGGGCGAACCGGATGCTGCTGGTGAAAGCCGGAGAAAACCTCTCCGACCGTGCGCAGTACCGCCTGGCCAGTGTCTTCGACACCGACGACCCGACCGGTAAACTCAAGGCCGCCTGGCAAGTGAAGGAACAGCTCCGCACCCTGCTGCGCACCGGCTCCCTGGAGGACGCCGCAGCCGCGAAAACCACCCTGGCTGAACTGGTGGTCCAGTCCGCGCTGCCCGAAGCGAACCGGCTCTACCGCACCGTGTGCCGCTGGTGGGCCGAGATCGAAGTCCTCATCGTCACCGGGGCCACCACGGCCACGGTAGAGGCCAATAACACGGCAATAAAACACATCAAACGGACCGGCCGCGGATACCGGAACCCGGACAACTACAAATCGCGTATCCTCTTGAGAAGTGCAGCCCGGATGGCAGCATGAGCAATCATCTCAGCAGACCATTCCCCGGGAACCTTGAAGAGCC
>NZ_JBVAYV010000107.1:0-1598 GCF_055412805.1 Pseudarthrobacter kochi | reverse complement strand
AGCCTCGATCCACCGGTTGTGTTTGATGGGGCGGGGTCGTTCTGATCTAGGTCTGGGTTCGGTCGGTGGGCATGACGGGGTTCCCGGCCTTGCTGCCGGTGGTGTTCCGTGGTCCTGGTTGCGCCGAGTCGGCTGGGTGGTTAGATGGCGGCGGTCCGTGGTGGCCCGCAGGCGGCTTCGAAGAGTTGTGCCCAGCTGGTTGCCCAGGGCCAGTGAGCGGGCAGGTGCAGGGTGATTTTCCGTGCGGAGGTCGCGATCCTGGCGGGGACGGTGATGAGTTTTCGGCGGATGGTGCCGCTGCGTGCTTTGCCCAGGTCGGTTCCGGCGAGGGTGCCGATGGCGCGCGAGAGGTTGAAGGCGATGGTCGCCAGGACCAGCCAGGCCGCGTTGGCGGTGAACTTTCCCGAGGGCAGGTGTGCGAGGGCACTGTCTTTGAGGTCCGCGTTGACCTGCTCAATAATGGCGTGTTGGCGGTGGGTTTTGTCTGCGGTGACAGTGTCCAGGGCGCTGGTGGTGAAGAAGGCGTGGAAGCGGTGGGTGTCGAACAGGGTCTGTTGCCCTGCGCCTTCTTTGGCGTTCAGTTCCGGGATCCGGCGCACGATCAGGCGCCCGTGGACGCGTTCGGCTTTCTTTCGGCCCACGAAGGCGGTGAAGGCGGTTTCGGCGACTTCCGCCGAGGAAATCCAGGCTCCGGTGGTTTCATCGCGGACCGCGTCGGTGTATTGGATTGTGGTCCAGGCCTTCTCGTTGATGGTGGCGATGGCACGTTTGACGGCCGGGTCCATCCTGGCGGTGATGGATACTTTCGCGCCTGCGCGGTGGGCAGCGGCGACGACCGGGTGGCCGTAGAACGCACTGTCGGCACGCAGCAGCACCAGCCCGGTGGCATCCTTTCCGCGCAGCCGTTTCACGGTGGCAAGGATGTCACCGATGAACTTCCCCGCCCCGCGCGGGGAGCCGGAGCTTCCTTTGCGCAGCCTCGCGCCGATGATGACCGGCGCCGCGGTCGCGGTCGAGAGGATCCCGATCAGCGCGTTCAATCCCCGGACCCCGGAGTAACCGTATCCGGAACCCTGTTTCCGGTAGCCGTGGACTTCCTTGATGGTGTCGTCGATATCGACCAAAGCGTAATCATCGATACCGGAGGCGATCGGGGCCACGGCGGCGACGTTCACCAGCCACCGGGCCGCGAGGGCGTCGAGCTGGCGGACATGGCCGAAGGTGAACGCCCGCAGGAACGATCCCAAAGTCGACGGGGCATATGCGCCGGCGAAGAGTTTTTTCATCCCGCCGTGCCGCAATAAGGCCATGTCATCGATGGAATCGGCCCCGGCGACCATGCCTGCGACCATCGCGGTGATCTTCAACCCCGCATTCGCGCCGAAGTATCCGGGCAGCGTCAGCCACTGATCAGCGAGTTCGCCAAGGCAGGTTTTCACCGCCAGCGCCATCGCAGGGACCAGGCCTGCGGCCGACACGAGATTGGAATCATCGAACGCGGCTGACACACGCGTGGATCTATGGAAAAGTTGCACCTGCGAGATGCCTCTCGGATTGGCCAAACGGAGTTCTAGACAAACCCCATTTTTCCCGATCCG
>NZ_JBVAYV010000106.1:0-1609 GCF_055412805.1 Pseudarthrobacter kochi | reverse complement strand
AGCCTTGATCCACCGATCCGCCTGGGCTGATGATCTGGATCTGACTTTTGGCGGTTTTGCGGGCTGAGTGCGTGGTGGGGTGCCGGGCCTCGCTGCCCTTGGGTGTTCCACTGGTGGTTCGGTTGCGCCGTGTGGCTGGGTTGACGGGGTTCAGGCGGGTTGCGGCGGCGGGTAGAGTCCGTCGAATAATGCCTGCCATGGTGTTTGCCATGGCCAGGATTCGGGCAGATGAAGACGGACGCGTCGGGCGCTGGTGGCGATCCTGGCCGGGACGTGGATGAGTTTGCGGCGGATCGTGCCGGTCCTGGCCTTGCCGAAGGGCCCTGCGGCTAGGATCCCGGCGGCGCGGGTGAGGTTGTAGGCCATGACGGCGGCGACCAGCCACGCTGAGTTCGCGGCGAAAACACCGGAGGGCATGTGCGCCAGAGCGCTGTCTTTCAGATCGGCATTGACCTGCTCGATCTGTGCGTGTTTGCGGTGGGTTTTGTCCGCTGCGACGGTGTCCAGGACCGCAGCGTCCAAGGTGGTGAAGAACGCGTGATGCCGGTGGGTCTCGAACAGGGGTTCCTGCCCGTCGGCGGTTTTCGGGTTCAGTTCCGGGATCCGGCGAACGACCAGCCGGCCGGTGATCTGCTCGGCCTTTTTGCGGGAGGAGAAGGCGGTGAACACGGTTTCGGCGACCTCGGCCTTCGAGACCCAGGTGTTGGTGGTCTCGTCGAAGACCGCGTCGGTGTATTCGATCGTTTTCCACGCCGTTTCAGGGATCCCGGTGATGGCGCGTTTGACGGCCGGGTCCATCCGCACGGTCACCGAGACCTCCGCGCCGCCGGCGAGGGCCGCGGAAACCGCGGCATGGCCGTAGTAGGCCGAATCGAAACGGCAGAGCACCCGCACGCCGGTCTGCAGACGCCTGAGCGTGGACAGGGCATCGGTGATCAGGCGTTTGGCGCCGCGGGCCGAGTTCGCCGCCCCTTTGCGCAGCCGCTGGGCCAGGATCACCGGGGCCGTGTCCGTGGTGGAGACCGTCGCCAGCAAAGCGTTCAGGCCCCGGACCCCGGAGTATCCGTAGCCGGAGCCCTGCTTGGCGTAGCCGTGGACCTCGATGATCGTGTCATCGACATCCACGAACACGAAGTCACCGGCGGCGAGTGAGCCCAGCAAAGGTGCCCGGCCGGCCAGGTTGGCCAGGAACCGTGACGCGACCGCATCCAGTTGCCGGACGTGCCCGAAGGTGAAGGCCCGCAGGAACGAACCCAGGGTCGAGGGCGCGTAACAGGCGGTGAAGAGCCGCTTCATCCCGCCGTGGCGAAGCAGGGCCATGTCATCGATGCTGTCCGCTCCGGCAACCATCCCGGCCACCAGGGACGCGATCTTCAGCCCGGCATTCGCGCCCTTGTCCGTCGGCACTGACAGCCATCTATCGGCCAGCTCGTGCAGCCCGGCGTCCCGGGCCAAGGTCATCACCGGAAGCAGTCCAGCCACCGACACGAGATTCGCCTCGTCGAAAGAAACTGACACCGCGGACGGCTTATGGGAAACTTGCATCTACGAGATGCCTCTCTTTTCGGTGGTCAATGGGTTCTAGACAAGCTCCATTTTCCTTGAAAAG
>NZ_JBVAYV010000105.1:0-1709 GCF_055412805.1 Pseudarthrobacter kochi | reverse complement strand
TGGCTTCCAAGGGAGCCACCTGTCGTGCGCTTCAGAGCCACCTGCCCAGATCACGGATCGTGTCGTTCAGAGCCACGATTGGCGTGGTTGAGAGCCACCTGAAAAGCTCCTCCCACCACGTGATGGCCACGTGGTGGGAGGAGTACCGGTAATGGTACGGAAGATCAAGGCGAAACTTGTCTTGCAGTTACGAAATCAGGGCTTATCAGGCAGGTCGATCGCCTCGGCGCAGGGCATCGCGCGCAATAGCGTCCAGGCGGTGCTCGATGCAGCGGACCGGCTCGGCGTCGTCTGGGATGACGTCGCGGAACAGTCAGAAGCCGAGGTGTATGCGGCCGTGTTCCCCGGCCGCGGCGTTCATGAGAGCGTCTTCGCGCAGCCGGACTGGCCCCGGGTTCACACTGAGTTGGCCCGGGTCGGGGTGACGTTGAAGCTGTTGCACCAGGAGTATGTCGACGCAGCGTCCATGGCGCAGGCAACGATGAGCTATGACCGGTTCTGCCGCCTCTATGGCGAACACGCCGCCGTCTCGGGGGCGACGTCAAGGGTCGGGCACAAGGCCGGCCGCAGTATCGAGGTCGACTGGTCCGGACCCACGATGCAGCTGTTGGATCCGACGACGGGTGAGCTGTCGAGGGTGTATTTGTTCGTCGCGTGCCTGCCGTTCAGCCGGTATGCGTTCGTGGAAGCGAGCCTGGACATGAAGCAGGAGTCGTGGCTGCGCGCCCACACGGCGATGTTCGCGTTCTTCGGTGGCAGCGTCCCGCGCCTGGTCCCGGACAATTTGAAGACCGGGGTGATTTCCCACCCGAAGGAGGGCGAGGTCGTGCTCAACGACGCTTACCGGGAGATGGCGGCGCACTACTCGGCAGCGGTCCTCCCGGGCAGAGTTCGCCACCCTCGAGACAAGAGTGGTGCCGAGAACACGGTCTCCCATGTCGCGACCTGGGTCATCGCCGGCCTCCGGCACGAGCAGTTTACGTCGCTGGCGCAGCTGCGCCTGCGGATCCGGGAACAGATCGATGCCTATAACCGTGAGCCGTTCCAGAAACGTGACGGGTCACGCCTCAGTGTGTTCACCGCGGAGGAGAAGCCGTTGTTGCAGGCGCTGCCGGCGGCCCCATTCGAGATCAGCACGTGGGTCTATAAACGCAAGGTGAACGCCAACGCTCACGTGGTTTGGGCGAAGAACTTCTATTCCGTCCCGTTCAGCCATATCGGCGCCCTCGTTGACTTGCGCGTGACGGAGACGATGCTGGAGGTTTACCGGCGTGACGAGCGCCTGACCAGCCATTTGCTGCTGCCGGCCACGGCCAGCAACCAGTATCGGACGAACGAGGCGGACCTGCCCGAGGGGCGCAGCTTCCAGGCCTGGGACCGGGCCCGGATCGAGGAGTGGGCGGCGCGGGTCGGACCTGCGACGGCGGCAGTGACAGCCAAGATCTTCGAGACCGTGTTCATCGATGAGGCCGGCTTCGACGCGGCGCTGGCGGTGCTGAAACTGTCGCGCCGGTTCTCCCCGGCACGCCTCGAAGCGGCCTGCGCGCTGGCGCTGCGGGGCCCGATCCGCTCACCCCGCTATGCGCACCTGCGGCCGATCCTCGACACCGGACAGGACAAAACCGGACACACCCCCGAGCCCGAGCCGGATGATGGCGGTTATGTTCGCGGCGGCGCCTACTACGCCGGAGGGACCCGATGAGCGTCCT
>NZ_JBVAYV010000104.1:0-1734 GCF_055412805.1 Pseudarthrobacter kochi | reverse complement strand
CCCGGATTTTTCATGATGGCCGGGTTGGGGGTCGGTCAGGGGCTAATTCCCGTTCCGGCTGATTTTGCTGGTTTTGGGCGTGCGGGCGGGGCCTGTTGTCGCTGGTTGGGCGTCGGGTTCCACGTCTCCGATGGGTGGTGCTGGTGGTTGCAGGGGCTGGCCGTCCGGTTTTCAGGCCAGGCGAGGGATTCGTTGTCGGAGGCTGTTTTTCAGGCCGGCAATGGCGGTCAGGAGGGTGGTGATCGTGCCGGTTTCCGGCGCTTTGTCGGGGATCAGCAGCTTGCTCTGCCGGGCCCGGGTGATGATTTTCCCGGCGGTGGCGAAGAGCCGGTACCGCCAGCGTTTGATGTCCCAGCCGCGGGCCTTGTGGCCGGTTGGCAGCGCGGTGAGTTGCAGCCAGGCGACCAGGTTCATGGCCAGGGCGGCGATGTTGGCCCAGGCCTGGTTGGCGGGGAAATCGAAGAATGGCAGCTTCCCGAGTCCGGTGTTCTTCAGGGTTTTGATTCGGTTCTCACACCGTCCCCGGGCCCGGTGCCGGGCATCAAGGGTGGGTCCGTGCCAGCGCGGTGAGTTCGTCAAGAAGGCGGTGATGCGGTGTCCGTCTGCATCCAGCAAGGTCGGCTGCGCCCCGGGGTGGAGGGGTTCGGCACGCAGGTACAGGTTTGTCCCTGCCGGGTAGTCGGTGAGCCCGAGGATCTCGGTGGCGTTGACGACCCATGCGTCGGCGCGTTCCTTGCCGTTCTGGTCCAGGGCGGGCTGCCAGTACTTTTTGTCGTTGATCCAGCCGACCATGTGGGCCTTGAGCACCGGTACCGGGTAGGACACCGTGAACTGCACGCCCAGCGATGCGAGGTGGTGCAGGAATTTCCGGGATGCCCCGGCGCTGTCGGTGCGCACCAGCACTTTCTCCCCGATGAGCTCGCCTTGTTCGTCGTAGAAGTCGTCGGGGAGCTGTTCGATGGCGTGGGTGAACACCTTGATGTGGTCCTCGGCGCTGTTGGCCCCGGCATTGCCCGGACGCATCACTGCGGCCAGGATTTCCCCGGTCCCGTTGCCCGCGCCGTAATCGACGCTGGCGATGAAAGGGGCGAAGCCATACCCGCCCTTGTAGGTGCCGTGAGCTTGGTCCTTGTCGCTGTGGGAGGTCACGAGGGTGGCGTCCAGGTCGACTATGAGCGGCTCCAGGGCGGTGGCCTTCAAGGCAGGGTTCCGGTCCCCGGCTGCTTCCCAGGCCCGGGAGCGCAACTCCCGCGTCAACGTGGCGAAACCGTAGGTGAAGACCTCCGGGTTGGTCACGGTCCGCTCAAAGAACCGCGAGATGGTCGCATTCGAGGCAATATTTCCGAAGACGCCGGCACCGGTCCGCAGGATGTCCAGATCGGAGACGTGTTCCCCGCCGCCGGCGAGCATGACCGCCAACGACCCCAGAATTGTGCCGGGCCGATGCCATGCACCGGAGGGGACGAACTGGCCCAATCGGTCCTCGCACAAGCCCCGGAACCCGAGCGCATCAACAAAGGAAGTCACCACATTCAGCCCGGCATGGGAGACCAGCGACTGCTCCGTCGTGGCGACAGGTAGGGACGGAAAAACTCCGGTAATCTTGGACATCAGAAAGGTGCTTCTTTCAGCCGGTAGAACAGTGCGTCAACAACACTATTTTCCCAGTTCAGAAGCACCTTTCGTCGCTTAAACACACCCTGCGGGCCCCACCCTCATGAAAACCTCGGGCTA
>NZ_JBVAYV010000103.1:0-1739 GCF_055412805.1 Pseudarthrobacter kochi | reverse complement strand
ACCCAGGACGTGGTGCCGGCCCCGAGCGGACATGCGGAGGGCCGGTACCAAGTTCCCGGAATGCCGGTACCAACCATCCAGACCAGCGGTACCAACTGAAGCTATCTGTCAGCATAACAACCTCTCTGGCTTGTGCAACCGCTACAACTGCCAGACCGAGGCTCGCATGCTTGCCCGTCGTCGGCAGCCAGCCGCTAACACAAGCGCCTGCGAACAGCGACTCGGAAGCCCGCCCACGCCCGCCGTAGTACACGGACGCAGAGCGCAACGTTCCAGCCCCATACGTAACCTGTTTAGATGCCTCGTTTTGCGCTTGATGTTGAGTCCGTGCCCCTCCTGTCCGCGCCCAGGAGCTTTTGGACGCCGTGAACCACCCGGTGGTCATTGCCGACGGGGCGATGGGCACCATGTTGCAGGACCGGGAACTCTCGCGCGAGGCCGATTTCCAGAACCTGGAGGGCTGCAACGAGATCCTCAACGACACCAGTACGGACGTCATCGGGGACATCCACGACGCGTACTTCGCCGTCGGCATCGACGCGGTGGAAACCGACACCCTCGGCGCCAACTGGTCCAACCTCTCCGACTACGGCATCGACGACCGGATCGAAGAGCTCGTCCGCAAGGGCGCCAGGATCGCCCGCGACTGCGCGGAGGCGGCAGAAAAAATTGACCGGTTGCGCTGGGTCCTCGGTTCCATGGGTCCGGGCACCAAGCTCCCCAGCCTGGGCCACACCACCTACGCAGGCCGGGGGCCTCATCGACGGGTGCGGACGCCTTCCTCATCGAAACCAGCCAGGACTTCCTGCAGACCAAAGCCGCCGTCAACGGCTGCAAGCAGGCCATCGTGTCCCGTGGCATCCGGCTTCCCATCTTCGTGGAGGTAACGGTCGAAACCGCCGGCACCATGCTCATGGGTTCCGAGATCGGCGCCGCACTCACGCCCTCGAGCCGCTCGGCGTCGACGCCATCGGCTGAACTGTGCCACCGGCCCGGACGAGATGAGCGAGCACCTCCGCCACCTCTCCAAGCAGTCCTCCGTGGCCATCGCCTGCCTGCCCAACACCGGCCTCCCGGTCCTCACCGCCGACGGCGCGCACTACCCGCTCTCGCCCACCGAACTCGCCACCGCGCACGAACAGTTCGTCCGCGAATTCGGCCTGGGCCTGGTGGGCGGCTGCTGCGGTACGACGCCGGCGCACCTGGTCGCCGTCCTCGAAGGCCTGACGCCCCTTCCGCACCCAAGAGACGCAAGCCAGCAACGGCCCGGCTGACCATTGCCCGGGTTCCTGGCCCTGCCGTCAGTGCTGGTCTTGGACGCTCCGCCTATCAGGCCCGCACCCGCTCTCGTTGTTCTACCAAGTCGGCGATCACTCTTGCCGACCTACTTCTCCGCTGGACCTCTTCGATGAGTGCCCATTTAAGAACGCCAAACGCCCCCGAGGCGAAGGACCCCAACGAAGCGACTATCAGTCCGGCGGCGGCTAGAACTGTAGCCATACGTTTTGCGTATTCCACCTGGTCAGGGAACCATGCATCAGGCCAGCCAGAGAGCACGGCCACATTGGCGGTTATGGACAATATCAGAACACCGTATGTTGCCAGTACTTTTCCGATCCGGTATTCGAATGAGTATTTGATGCCTTGAGAGCCACCCAATCTTGCGCTTCAGAGCCACCGATCGTGCGGAAGAGAGCCAGTGGTGGTGTGTTTGGGAGCCACTGGCCCTCGACCTCATC
>NZ_JBVAYV010000102.1:0-1923 GCF_055412805.1 Pseudarthrobacter kochi | reverse complement strand
GGCGGATTCTAGGGGTCGATGCAACACCCGAGGTCAGCTGGCTTCCAGTAGATCACGAAGACGCTCGGCCGGGGTGTCCCAGTCCAGTGTTTTGCGTGGTCTTGCGTTGAGTTCCTGGGCGACGTGTTCTAGGTCCTCGGGCCCGTAGGCGTTCAGGTTGGTGCTTTTGGGGAAGTACTGGCGCAGCAGCCCGTTGGTGTTCTCGTTGGACCCGCGCTGCCAGGGGCTGGCCGGATCGCAGAAGTAGACGTCCATGTCTGTGGCGATGCCGAAGGCTCGGTGCAGGGCCATCTCCACGCCTTGGTCCCAGGTTAGGGATCCGCGCAGGTGCGCCGGCAGTTTACCCATGGTTTCGATGAGCCCGTCGCGCACCGATACCGCGGTGTGGTCCACCGGCAGGTGCACAAGCATCACGTAGCGGGTGGTGCGTTCGACCAGGGTGGCGATCGCCGACTGGTTGTGGGCCCCGGTGATGAGGTCCCCTTCCCAGTGCCCCGGGACGGCGCGGTCTTCGACCTCGGGCGGGCGCTCGGAAATGTTGATCATCGGGTCGCGGAAACGGGGTGTGCGTTCCTCGGGGTTCCGGTGTTTTTTGCGGCGGGTCCGCCCTGTGCGCAAGGCCTCCTTGACCTCGCGCTTGAGTCCGCCGCGGGCCTGGAGGTAGAGGGCCTGGTAGATCGTTTCGTGACTCACGCGCATCTCGGGGTCATCGGGGAATTCCTTGATCAGCGAGCGGGAAATCTGCTCCGGGGACCAGTGGGTGAGCAGCTTGGTTTTCACCCAGTCGTGCAGTTCCCCGGCTGCTGCCAGCTTACTGTCCTTGGGCCGTGCCCGCGCCGCGGTAGCGGCCCGGTGGGCGCCGTAGGGCTGGTAGCCGAGCACGGCGTGGCTGTTGCGTTTGATCTCCCGGCTGATGGTGCCCACGGAGCGGCCCAGTGCCCTGCCGATCGCTTGCATTGAGGTTCCTTGGGAGCGCAGGTCCGCGATCCTCTCCCGCTCGGGCAGGGACAGGTAGCGGGCGCTGACGGGCTGTTCCAGGAGCGCCAGAGCCACCGGGGCGGGCGCAGGTTCTGCCGCCGCTGCCGGGACCGCAGGTGCCGCCCCGGGCACTGAAGACGGCAGGGAATCAGTAGTCATCTCCCGTTTATATGCGGGATCTCCTGTATCGGGACGAACGGCGCGCCCGTTGACCTGGACCAGGCCGTTGTCCCACAAATATGCACTCTTGCGGCTCGCGCCCGCAGTCGTTGCGGCTTCCTTCCTGCCGATGCCGGCACGGCGCAGGCGCAGGAACTCCTCGCGTTTGCGCACGCCGGGGTGGACGCTGGCGATGCCGGCCCGGCGGGCCCAGCCGATGCACATTCGCTGGTCCAGCCCGAGTTCCCGGGCTGCAGTGCTGACGCTGCCCACACGCTCCAGCACGCTGAGGAACTCCGCCTTCTCTGCCTGGCTCGTCCGCGGCGACGGCCCGCTGATCTTGCGCGGCTTCCGGGTGACCGCGCCGGTCTTGTAGGCCCAGTGGAAAGCGGTCTGGACGTTGATCCCCACCTCCCTGGCCGCCACGCTCACGCTCTGGACCCGGTCCAGCACAGCGAAGAACTCGTCCTTTTCGGCGTGGCCGTGTTTGCCTCCCGGCGGCCTTCCTGTGAGCGGAGCCCACGCCGCGCAGGTCACGGGATTGAACCCCAACTCCTGGGCGGCCAGCCGGACACTGCCCAGCCGTTCCAAGACCCGAAAGAATTCGTCTTTTTCGGACTCAGAATAGCGCCGGTAAGCACGTTTGACTGCCGGTCCGGCCGACGGATCCGACTCTTTCGTTGAAGGCGATTTTTTCCATAAGGAAGAACTGTTGGTCGATGGTGTTTCCATGGGTGTTGCAACTCCCGGATTTCGGGGGCGTTGCAACGATCACTAGAACTCGCC
>NZ_JBVAYV010000101.1:0-2168 GCF_055412805.1 Pseudarthrobacter kochi | reverse complement strand
AGTAATCACGAGATCAACAGCATCAGCCTTGAACTCATCAGAAAACGTGGGACGGGAAGACATGGGAACAATCCTTTCAAAGACTGTCTCACATCAGTAGTACACCTCAACCTGACCATCGCCTCGGCCATGATCGACCGGATCGTCCACCACGCCGACGTCATCAGCCTCAAAGGCAACAGCTACAGGCTCAAAAAACACCAACCCGCCGCCAGTACGGCACAATAGAACCACAACCCCGTGGCCCCGTTTTCAAATGGCACTAATGGCCCTATTTTCGGTTGGCGTTAACATTAGACATCTCCGTAGTGGCGAGCAGCCCCAGGTCTCCTTCAGTAGGGCACAGGTAATCGGCCATTAAGGCGACGATGTGAGCACCAACATCGTTGGGATCGAGAGCGAGAGCGACGGCCGCGGCGCCTTCGGCAGCATCTGTGTTCATCTGGCTGCCTACGCTCCTCTGACCCTCCGTTCGGAACTTCCCTTCCTCGCACAACCGGCGCGCGGCAGCAACGAGAGGAGATTCGTGCCGGCGGTCAATCGCTTTCGGGTCTCCAACGCTGAGCCAAAAGGACGGACGTACCCCAAGATCAACGTGCGTGGGCACACCATAGATCTCTTCGAGGTCATAGCGGCGCTCCCGGCCCAGGGTGAAAACGGGGCGGCCGTTCCTATCGATGGCTGCCGCACGTCCTGGCGCGGAGCCGGAATCCCGCACCCACCATTGTCCTGCATGAGAATATCCCGAGAATTCGTCCTTCCCAATGACTAAGTATGTTGGAAGCCGGGATCCTCCGTTCTCGGACGGAACGAACACCGAGTCTATGACCGAGTCGGCTTCGCCTCGCGTGCGGTGGTCGACTGCTACGATTCGCGCGTGTAAACGTGGAGGCAATGACTCCAGGAACTCCGAATTCAGCCACGCCCGCAACTCCGAATCGCGCCATGTCGTCCCCCCCAAGGCCGCTGCGCGATCAAGTGGCTCGACAGGACGAGAACACGGTCCTCGCTCGGGTGTACGTAGATGATTTCCCAGCGAACCCCATCGGGATGGTAATCAACGTTGAGTATTTCTTCCGCTCTTGTTCTTAAATCCTTCTCGCGGGCTTTCTTCGCGTTTTCTCGTTCCGTCGCCTCAGCTTCACGTCGATCTTCTTCCATACGCTCCTTTGCGTGGGCCTCGAGACTCGACCGCCAACTTTCAGTTAGGGGTCGGTCCCGCGCGGTGCCTGATAAGCGCAGCAGATGGGTTGCCTCCTCGAAGGAAGCCAGTTCACATGCGCGAGCGACGTACATCTCCAAGCGGCGGCGAAGCTCTGCGTCTCCGAAACGGATTGCCTTTACGTAGTCAGGATGCGCGGCGAGACGGTCGGTGGGGATCGCTCCGAGCTCTGCCTCATTCACGGCCTGATGATGTGCCATCAGAGAGACGATGTAGGCGTCAGCGTTTTGGGGATCCATGTTGAGCGCCTTATCGACGAGCTCGTGGGCTTTCGCAAAAAGGCCGTCCTCGCACATCATTCGCGCTCGTACGAGGAGAGGCTCAACACTGTCGGTCATGGTCACAGGGTATGCAGATGGGTATTCTTCATGTCGAATAGGACTCGCCCATCGGCGGATTTGATACGAAACCTATAGGACCATTTGTGGCCATCGGTCAGGGTTCATGGCTCACGACGGAGGCGGTCGTGGATGCGGTCAGGATCGAGTCGCACGATGAAGATGGACCAAGCCGAAGGCATGCAGGACCACTTCGAAACGCGCGTTCTTGTCAACGCCCGCGAGGCATGGCCCGCTCCGACCATGGACGTATACGACCGCCAGTAGCTGAACACCTACGGGCGGGTGCTCCTGGCGGAATTCAACTCGCGCCCGCATGGAAGGTTGCCGCCCATTCCCCCGGCGCGAATCACCTAGCGCTAAGGGTGTCGGCACAGGAGCATCTTGAGGTCGGCAGAGCATACGTCCGCGCTCAGCCCGGGCGCCTCGGAACCACGTACGACCCAAAGGTTATTCCGTGACGGAACGTGGTGGAGTTTAGATTCAATGTCTAATCCCTGAGGTGTACTACTGATGTGAGACAGTCTTTGAAAGGATTGTTCCCATGTCTTCCCGTCCCACGTTTTCTGATGAGTTCAAGGCTGATGCTGTTGATCTCGTGATTACTT
>NZ_JBVAYV010000100.1:0-2489 GCF_055412805.1 Pseudarthrobacter kochi | reverse complement strand
AAGTAATCACGAGATCAACAGCATCAGCCTTGAACTCATCAGAAAACGTGGGACGGGAAGACATGGGAACAATCCTTTCAAAGACTGTCTCACATCAGTAGTACACCTCAATGGAAGCAAAGTGGCCTGGTACCTGTCGTGGACTTCCCTTACGGCGGATTGGCGTTCGATCACACTGTCACACCTGGCGCTTTGGCGTGGGACGGTTGCAAACACCCCCTTCCAAAAGGCCAATGGAGCAATGGCATTGCGCTGTCCCGTGACCGTGCATTTGTGGCTGGTACCCGTGCGATCCTATTACGAATGGGCTGACGCTGAGGGCCTCCTCGCGAACAACGTTGCGAGCAGGATGACGCAGCTCAAGTACTTCGCTCCGGGTAGCCCGGCTGGGGGCGAGCATGGCGGCATGCGTCGCGTCCTGGCAGAGCAGCTGCGGGGTTCGGCACGTCCTTCTCAAGCGCCGCCCGAATGGATCGACGATCCAGATGCTCGACGTAGGTTGGAGACCCTGCCGCTCAGAAGTCGAGATCGCTTCCTGATTGACCTGCTATATTCGACCGGCATTCGAGCCGGCGAGGCGCTTTCTCTTTTTACGGCCGACCTACACTTCGCCGGAGGGACGCCGGAGCTCGGATGTAGGTACGCTGACCCTCATTTCCATGTGCTCATGGACAATCCGGTGGAGAACCGGGCCCGAGTCAAAGGCCGTGAGCGTGTGCTGTATGTAAATAGGGAACTGATTGAACGGTACATCGACTACGTTCTTGAGCGGTCGAGAATCCTCGGAAAACAACATGACAAATCACCTCATGTGTTCGTCAACCTTTATTCACAAGGGGAATCCTTGGGATGTGCCATGAAGTATTCGACTGTCAAGAAGCTTGTAGACAGATGCTCCAAAAGCATCAATTTCGTGCTGAGCGGCCCGCACGTGTTGAGGCATACCTTTGCCACGCGGCTTGTTAGAGGCATCGAATGTGAGCCACAGTCTCTGGACGTCGTTCAAGACCTGTTGGGCCATTCAAATATTAACTCCACAAAGATCTACACACACGATGAGGAATCCGCAAAGAAGGCTGCCATGGAGGCGCTTGCACCCCGATCCCTCAACTTGGAGACGGGCGCATGAGCGGGGGCGGGCCGGCGCTATCAATCAATCACGACACATCAGAGGCACCCGAAGTCGAGTCGTGGTCGCGCCACCTGCGAAGTTTGATTATTCCGGACTGGAGACCTGGTGAATTCGACTACGAAAGGCTTCTGTTCGTTCCCAATGCTTCGAATCCGCATACTGCTATCGAGCGTTGCCTTCGGGCCGATTGCGACGTTCTTGTCTCCGGACGTGCAAATCTGTGCCCCGTCTGCCGAACAGCCTGGTTGGGGGAAAAGTCAACAGGAATCCAGATGGATGAATGGGTCAGAAAACCCCGTCAGCGCCAGGAGCGAACGACAGGCTGCTTGGTGGCCGGATGCGAGAGGGATCATGACTCGAATGGCCTGTGTCGTCTACATGCTGCGGCCTACACGAAGAAACGACGGCAACTCGACCTGAATTCGCTTACGCCTCAGGACTGGATCCAAAACGGGCAACCGGGGCCATATCGCGAGGCGGAGAAGTGCGTGAGTGGATGCGGAAGGGAACGCGCCTATCTGAGCGGCCTCTGCAATCTCCATCAGGATAAGTTCAAGTCGTGGCGTCAAGTGAACCCCGGCGCGGACCTCGCTCAAGAAGTCGAGCATTGGCTCTCGGTGGTATGCGAGCCACCCATGGATCCAGACGCTCGGACAACATACGCGGAGTCCAGCGCGATTCCATTTGGTCTGCTACCTGAACCCTTGCGCTGGGAGTTTCTCTATGCCGTGCAACAAAGAGACCTGACGGGTCGAGCCAACCTTGCGCCTTCCTACGTTCGCAAAACGTACCTGAACCTCCGGCGCAGCGGCCGTTCAACGGTCATAGGGGAAACCCTCATGGCTCAAGATCCACAAAATCGAAACCTTATCGGGATGCTCGCTGAGTGCCAGCGCCTGATCGAGGCTGCCCGCCGAGAGTGGTCCGGTGTGGACAACCGTGATCCCCGCTTAATCTACTTGCGCGATCTTGACCTGAGAAAAAGCACCGCACATATCGGCCCAAATGCCACGATGGATTTGCGATCGATTGAACTGGATTGGATTTTTGAGGCGGTCGCAGCCTGGAGCCGGGGTGCTCCGCGGGGACCCGGTCAACTGTTAATCGTGAGAACTGTTTGGCTTTTGGCGGACGAAGTACTCCGATCACGCGGCACTCCTCGTCATTTGCTAGGAACTGCCGACATGGACGCCATAATTCGTGTCATCCGGGAACGCTGGCCTCACGAAGCGACACAGAGAAAACGGGCTCTTCAGAATTGAGAGTGTAGACATCGCTGCCGTGTGAGGAGTTCGGGCGGGGAGTTGTTCAGCTGAGGTGAGGGCCTTGGGAGAGAATCAAGGTATCTACTCCGCTG
>NZ_JBVAYV010000099.1:0-2640 GCF_055412805.1 Pseudarthrobacter kochi | reverse complement strand
TGCCAGATAGCGTGAGTTGGTACCGGTAGTCCGAGTTGTTGGTACTGCGTTTCCGTGAAGTTGGTACTGCCGTGGCCTGTGGGTGCTGTGCTGTGGGTGAGGCGGTGCATTGGGCGCCGCCTCTTCCTATGTGAGGAGGCAGCATGGCCGATTTCAAGGCCATCATGACGCTGGCCGTCGCCGGGCGCAGCTATGACGAGATCGTCGCGGCGGCAGGGTGTTCACGCCGTGACGTGGCCACGGCGAAGAAAGCGATTGCGGCCTACGGCTTCACCGCCGGACAGATCGGGGCGATGTCCCCGCAGGAGATCGCCCGGTTGTTTCCCGATGGCCGCAAGAGGGTCACGGAGTCCTACGAACGCCCGGATTTTGATCGGGTGCTGGCCTCTATGAGGGAGAACCGGCACTTCACCCTCCAGCAGGCCTGGAGCAGGTATCTGGCCTCGAGCACCGCGAACGGCGGGAAGAAGTACGGGTACTCGCAGTATTGCGCCCTGTTCGCCGAGCATGCCCGGGTGACCGATGTGGTGGCGACGCTGCACCACGAGCCGGGCCGGGCGATGCTGGTGGACTGGGCCGGGGACACCCTGGAAGTCGTGGACGCGGTCACCGGGGAGGTGACCGGGGTCTACCTGTTCGTGGCGGTGCTGCCGTATTCCGGGGCGGTGTTCTGCCATGGGTACACGGACATGACATCGGCGTCCTGGATTGCCGCTCACGTGGCGGCCTTCTCGTTCTACGGTGGGGTCCCGCAGTTGGTGGTTCCGGATAATCCGGCGACCTCGACCCACCGGCCGAAGCGGGGCGAGTCGGCCCGGGTGCTCAACGCCCGGTACCAGCAGCTGGCCGAGCACTATTCGACGGGGATCGTGCCGGCCCGGGTGAAACGCCCCCGCGACAAGGCCGCGGCCGAGTCGGCGGTGAACGTGGTGAACAAGCGGGTGATCGGCTATCTGGCCGAGGAGGTCTTCACCACGGTGCAGGCCCTGAACGCGGCGATCGAGGCCCGGCTGGTCGAGATCAACGAGCAGATCCCCCGGGCCGATGGCACCACCCGGTGGGAACGCTTCACCGCCGATGAGGCCCGCCTGCTCCAGGCGCTGCCGGCCGACGGGTTCGACACGGTGGAATGGAAGCAGCTCAAGGTCGGACGGAACTACCACGTCAGCTGCGATTCCCAGCATTACTCGGTGCCCTACACGTATGCCGGGCAGCTGCTGCGGGTCCGGGTCACCTCCACGACGGTGACCGTCTTCGACGGGGACCAGGTCATCTGCGAGCACGCCCGACGGCAGGGCCGGAAAGGCCAGTATTCCACCGATGTCGCGCATGCCCCGACCCGGCACCGGGGTATCGACGGGCTGTGGTCCAAGCGGTGGTTCACGGACCGCGCCCGGGGCTTCGGGCCAGCCACCGAGGCGGTCATCGCCGGGATCATCGACCGACACGCTGTGGAGGCCCAAGGCTATCTGGACTGCCAGAACATTCTGGAGTCCCTGGGCAAGCGGAACAAGGCCCGCCTGGAGGCCGCCTGCCAGGTCCTGCTCGACACCGGTCAGGGCCCGGGAACCTACAGCACGATCAAGCGGATCATGGCCACCATCGACTCCGACACCAAGAAGCCCAGAACGGTCACACCGGCGGCGGCCACCCGCAAACCCGCCGCCGGCGCCGACCCCGGCGCCGGCCTCGGGGCCGCGGTGCACGTGCGCTCGGCCGAGCACTACCGGCGCGGCGGCCAGGGAGGCGAGGGCTGATGTTCACCAGCGAGGACCATGAGAAATTCCGGGCCCTGCGCATCGCGCACCTGGCCGTGCGGTTCGAGGAACTGATCACCGACGAGGCCAATGACGAGCTCACTCCCGAGCAGATCTTCCTCACCGCCGTGGACGACGCCCTCGAACAGCGCCGGGCCCACCGGATCGACAAGCTCATCCGGGCCGCAAGGTTCCCCATCCCGCAGGCCTCGGTCGCCGAGATCAACTACCAGGAAGGACGCGGGATCACCCCGGTGCGGATGAAGCGCTATGCCGCCCACCAATGGCGCCAGGACCCCACGAACCTGCTGGTCATCTCACCGACCGGTGGTGGCAAGACCTACCTGGCCTGCGCGATCGGGATCGCCGCCTGCCAGAGCGGACACACCGTCGCCTTCACCCGGATGGACGACCTCGCCCGCCGGTTGGTCATCGCCCGCGGTGACGGCATCGGCCACCAGAAGCTGCTCAACGAACTCTCGGACGTGGACCTGCTGGTCATCGATGACTTCCTCACCGTGGGCATCGACCCCGAAGCGGCCAACGACCTCTTTGCGGTCCTGGCCAACCGGGAACACCGCCTGCCCACGCTCATCGCCTCGCAGTCCGGCCCGGCCTACTGGGTCGAGGCCCTACCGGACCGGGTGGCCGCGGACTCGATCGTGAACCGGCTGGCCAACAACGCCCGCCAGCTCAACCTCGGCGACGTGGACATGCGACGGCTCCGCGACGACAGGGCCCGGGCTCAACCGGACCACTGGGAATAGACCCCACCCAGGACGTGGTGCCGGCCCCGAGCGGACATGCGGAGGGCCGGTACCAAGTTCCCGGAATGCCGGTACCAACCATCCAGACCAGCGGTACCAACTGAAGCTATCTGTCA
>NZ_JBVAYV010000098.1:0-2947 GCF_055412805.1 Pseudarthrobacter kochi | reverse complement strand
ATTCCTGCGATCCACAAACTCTCCGGAAGGTCCCCACCCGCAACACGCACACTCAAAAGTGCGCCAAATTCTCAGGCTGTTCATCAGGGGGTCGGTCGCAAACTCTCCGCAACAGCGGCGGCGACTCGAATTACTTTACACGCCACCAGACCCCCACACAAATCCACCCCACCACCACCCCCACACCCCCAAAAACCCCGCCACCACACGGAAAAAACACACCCCACACGGCCCCCACACCCCAACACACCAAAATCGGGTTCCTGTGTGCTCCGTCACCTGCAATCCGGCGCACCTCCCGTTACGATCAGGAGGTGATGGCAGAACACCGGCGCCAAGGACCAGGCATGCTCCACCGGCGTGTGTCCGGACCGGCGGCCAACGGCCTCTCCCGCGGCGACGTTGCCTCCCGGAAGAACAGCGGCCTCGACAACCGCGTACCGGATGTAACCAGCCGCAGCCTTTGGGAAATCGTCCGGGCCAATGTGCTGACTCTTTTCAACGCAATCGTGGGCACCAGTTTTATCCTCCTGCTCCTGCTGGGCAGCTGGCAGGATGCACTCTTTGGGCTGGCTGCTGCCGGCAACGCCGTCATCGGTGTTGTGCAGGAGTATCGCGCCAAGCGGTCCCTGGACCGCCTTGCCGTCCTCGAGGCCCCGCTGGCCCGCGTACTGCGCGACGGGACGGTGCAGGAAATCCCGACCGCCGACGTCGTACTTGACGATGTCCTGGTCCTGCGGGCCGGCGACCAGGTCACGGCCGATGCCTCCGTCCTCGAGAGCGGGGGGCTGGAGTCCGATGAATCCCTCCTCACCGGGGAGTCAGATCCTGTGGACAAGGATGCCGGCACTGAAGTGCTCTCCGGCTCGATCATTGTCGCCGGCCGGGGCACGGCGCGAGTGGTCCGGGTGGGCGCCGAATCGTTTTCCAGCAGGCTCGCCGCCGACGCGAAACGGTTCTCCTTGGTCAACTCTGAGATCCGTAACAGCCTCAACCGGATTCTGGGCTGGCTGACCTGGGCACTGCTGCCGGTCGCCCTCATCGTTGCCAACGGTGAAATGCAGTCCAGGGGCGGCTGGGAGGCCGCCATAGCCAGTGGGGCCTGGACATCCGCCCTGGTGGGGGTGATTGCGAGCGTCATCGCCATGGTTCCGCTGGGGCTGGTCCTGCTCTCGAGCGTTGCTTTCGCTGTCGGCGGCGTCCGGATGGCGGCCAACAAGGTTCTTATCCAGGAACTCGCTGCGGTCGAGGGCCTGGCCCGCGTCGATGTCCTCTGCCTGGACAAGACCGGAACGCTCACCGAAGGCAGCATCATCTTCGACGGCGTACACGAGCTGGCCGGCCCTGCGGAACCCGGGTGGGAGCACGCCCTGGGCTGGTTCGCTGCGGATCCGGAGGCAAACGCGACGTCGCGCTGCCTCGAGACAGATTTCGAGCACGACGGCGGCACGCCGGCGGTCTCCTCGGTTCCGTTCTCTTCCGCACGGAAGTGGAGTTCCGTGACGTTCGACGGCGGAGGGACTCGCCCCGGCTCATGGGTCCTGGGCGCCCCGGAAATCGTGCTGGCGGACAGGTCCGGCGGCAGCGCGGGGCCAGCGACCGGCGACGCCCTGGGCAAGGCCGGACGGCTCGCCGCTTCCGGGCTGCGGACCGTGGTGCTGGCCTACGCCGACGGCACCACCATCACTGCCGAAGACGCCACACTGCCGGTTCGGGTGAAACCCGTCGTTGTGCTCACATTTCGGGAACAGATCCGCGCCGATGCCCGACAGACGCTGGACTACTTCCGCAACGAGGGTGTTGAGCTGAAGATCATCTCGGGGGACGACCCCCGCACGGTCGCGGCGATTGCACGCTCGGTGGGCCTGGATGTCGGGGAGGGCTACGATGCCCGGCAACTCCCGGCCAACCCCGTGCTGCTTGAGGAGGTGATGGATACCAACACCGTCTTCGGCCGGGTCAGTCCGGAGCAGAAGAAGGACATGGTGGCAGCACTTCAGCGCCGCGGGCATACGGTCGCGATGACAGGCGACGGCGTCAATGATGTGCTGGCGTTGAAAGAGGCAGACCTTGGGATAGCGATGAACTCCGCCGCACCCGCCACGAAGGCCGTGGCCCGGCTGGTGCTGCTGGACGGCCGCTTCAACCGGCTGCCCGGCGTAGTGGCCGAGGGCCGCCGGGTGATCGCCAACATTGAGCGCGTGTCCAAGCTGTTCCTCAGCAAGACGGCCTACTCAATCGCGATCGCAGTCAGCTTCGGTCTCCTCAACCTGCAGTTTCCTTTCCTGCCGCGCCAACTGTCTTTCACCGACGGCCTCACGATTGGGATCCCCTCCTTCTTCCTGGCGCTGATGGCCAATGGCCGCCGCTACCGGCCGGGGTTCCTTCGCAGGTCTTTGTCATTCTCCATCCCCGCCGGGCTCATCGTCGCCGCCTCGATGCTGGGTTTGAACCTGTACGCGGGTTCCCGCAGCGCTGCCGGGGCGGCGCCGGAGTCCCTGCAGTCCGCGTCGGTCCTTACCCTGTCCGTGATCGGGTTGTGGATTCTCGCGGTGGTCTCCCGCCCGCTCGATGCCAAGAAGCTGGCAGTGCTGCTGGCAGTGTGTACCAGCCTTGTGATCCTGCTCAACCTGCCGCTGGCCCAGGACTTCTTCCACTTGGCCTTGCCGCCGGCGGACATGTTGTGGGCAGCCGGCATCGCCGCGGTTGGCGGAGGGCTCGCCATCGAGCTCCTGGCCCTGCTCCACGGCCGGCGGTTCCCCCGCTGAGCTGGCCCCGGGGTTTTGGTGGTTCCGTGTTGTGGTTTGGGGGTTAAATGCGGGAGGACCCCCAACTATGTTGGGGGTCCTCGACCGTTTAATGATGTTCCGGCGGTGACCTACTCTCCCACACCCTCCCGGGTGCAGTACCATCGGCGCTGTGGGTCTTAGCTTCCGGGTTCGGAATG
>NZ_JBVAYV010000097.1:0-3126 GCF_055412805.1 Pseudarthrobacter kochi | reverse complement strand
GGACGTGGAGCCAGCCGAGGACTCGGACGGCACGGACGGGAGGTGGCGGATCGCCCGCAAGGCCGCCCCGGACCGGCTGATCTCCACCGTTGACCCGGACACCCGGCACGCGCATAAGACCCAGTCCCGGCAGCAGGACGGATTCAAGGCACATATTGTCATCGAGCCCGACACCGGGCTGATCACCGCCGCGGAGCTGACCACGGCCTCCGGAGCCGAGAACAGCGACGGGACAGTCGGTGCCCGGCTGATCGGCCTGGACCCCACGATCGCCGGCACCAGCGTGGACGTCCTGGCCGACTCGGCCTACGGTTCCGGGGAAATGCTCGCCGCTCTCGCCCGCACCGCGCATACGCCAGTGAAGTGATCAAACCCTGGCCTCTGCGCCCAGCCGTCGACGGCGAATTCACCCTCGATGACTTCACCGTCGATGAGGCCGTCGGCACCGTGACCTGCCCGAACGGCATCACTAAGACCATCACCCCTAAACGCAGTGTCACCTTCGGCGCCGCCTGCACCGGATGTCCCCTCCGGGACCGGCGCACCGCCTCAGCACGGGGACGCAAGCTCGATCTCCACGAACACGACGCGCTACTGCGCGAACACCGCCGCCGCGCCACGGATCCAGCCTTCAAGCAGGATTACCGCACCCACCGGCCCATGGTCGAGCGTCCATCGCCTGGCTCACCCGCGGCAACCGACGCGTTCCGCACCGGGGCATCAACCGAAACGATGCATGGCTGCAGATACGGGTCGCAGGACTAAACCTGCGACGAATGCTCGCCCTCGGACTGAGCATGAACGAGGGAGCATGGGCGCTGGGATAATCCCCTGCTCAGACCGGCCCATCCATGAAACCACTGGATGACACCCCAATTCCGAGGCAGAATGAACGCAAGCGGGCGGAACGGCCCCGTTGTCGCACCCAAGGTGCTGACCAGAACACGCCGCTAGACGGCCATCGGTGGCGTTCCGCCCGCCCACTACCCGCGTTGTTCAGCAGCCTCCTAGGTGCCAACGGCTGATTACAGACTCAGGGTGGCGCCCGCCTGCGTTAAGGGGCGGGAGCCGCGGGGCAGACCTGGCCGCGGTGCTTGACGATTGGCAGGGCCGGGCCGAACTGCTCCTCGGCCACCCGGGAGTTGTCGTTGTCGGCGACCAGTGTCGCGGGGGAAGAAGTAGCTGAGCTGGTTCTGGGCCTGTGACGCCCTCACCGGAGTTACCCGGAACGCCGATGGGCGTGGGCCCAGACCAGAACAACGTTCTCGTCCCCCTGCAAAACCAGGCCCAGTTAGACATCGTCACCCGCCTGGTGCAGAACGCCAAGAAGTCCGGCGCCCGCAAACTCACCGGCAGGAACCTGGACTACGTCGAGTACTGTTGAACCGCGCTGGGTATGAATCCAAATGTTGATCAATGCCACTGCAGCTATGCCAGATCCAATGACCGGGGCGGCAATGGCGAGCCGACCGCCTCGTTCGCCTCTCAGAGGGCCCTGATTGAGGGCAGGGTAGCGTGGCCAGCTCCCACGGTCAAAGGAGCGAGGACAGCGATGCAGGATACCCAGATTCCGGATGCGGCGATGATGGGAAGAATGATGGCTCCGGTGGCGGGCTCACTGGTGGGAAGGCCATCGCAGCAGGGCCCACCGGTTCCTGCAACTCGCCCCGAGGCTGGCCCGCCTGCTGACTTGCCAGGCTCAGCGAGCTCATGGTCAGCTTCGGATCAGTGGCCATGTCATGCTGTTCCCCCCGCGGTCCTGCATGAAGAGGTATTAGAGCGGAAGTTCCGGACCGGCCGCAACTCGTAGGTCGATCTAAAGAGTAATCAGCAAGTCATGTTGTACGCGGCCCTGGCCACCATGAAGTGGTGAACGCGAAAACCCGACGGAAGGACGAACTATGATGAACACCCATCAGAGACCCCACAAGGCGGTACCCGGTCCGCCGTAGCCAGCCGCTCCCCCACACAACGAAACAGGTCTATCCGGGAACCCACACACCCGGAACACCAGATCAGAGGCGGGAGTGTGCACAATGTGCACACAAAAAACACCAAAAAAGCCCCTGAACAGGGAAAACACTGTGCCCGAGGTGGGACTCGAACCGGGTTCCAGCACTTGCAAATCCGCCACTCCCCCGAAAAACTCCGCAATCCGGCCCAGTCCGGCACCAATACGACCCGTTCCAAAGACCCAGGTGTGCACATTGTGCACACCCTCATTTTGCCCATTTTGTTGCCGGGCCCAGGTGTCTGCCGTGACAGTGCGGGCCACGGCAGTTTCACGCTGTGAGTAATGTGGCTCCCCTCTCGCCTAGTGTGCTCCGAAGCGTCCGTGGCGACGGAATTTTTCAAGTCGGTCGGTACCAGTGGGAGTTAGGCTGCTAGTTTTTCGGTGTTTTCCTTGGGTTGGTTGATCCATGCGGCCCCGGGCAGCGCCAGTATTTTGGGGTCGGTGGTTTTGGTGAAGCGGTTGGGGTGTTTCGCCCGTGCCGCGGCGAGGGTTTCGGAGCGTTGCTTGGCGACGCCGGCGGCGAGCCTGTAGTGGACGTTGGCGGCAGTGTGGAAGCCGATTCCGGAATGCTGATGGTGATGGTTGTACCAGTCCACAAACTCGTTGATATAGGCCCTGGCATCGCCAAGGGAAGCGAAGCGTTCGGGGAACATTGGCCCGTATTTCATGGTCTTGAAGAGGCTTTCTGAGTACGGATTATCGTTGCTCACCCGGGGCCGGGAATGTGACCGGGTGACCTCCAGGTCCGAGAGCAGCGCGGCCACGGTTTTTGACGTCATGGAAGTCCCACGGTCGGCATGCACCACTTGCGGGATGCCGTGGATGCCGAAGATTTCCTTCATCATTTCCACCGCCAGAACCGCGGATTCGCTGGCGTGCACGTGCGCGCCGACGATGAAGCGGGAGTGGATGTCGATCATCATGTAGCAGTCGTAGTATTTGCCCTTCATGGGCCCGGCCAGCTTCGTGATGTCCCATGTCTTATGCCGACGTCGGCATAAGTCCTGTTATGCCGATGTTGTGGTTATGCCGATGTTGGTCTGTGATCCCAGGTTCCAGGCGGTGGACGGGACAAAAAGGTCGGCATAATCACAGCGCCGCGAGGAAGGCCA
>NZ_JBVAYV010000096.1:0-3301 GCF_055412805.1 Pseudarthrobacter kochi | reverse complement strand
AACACCACCGGCAGCAAGGCCGGGAACCCCGTCATGCCCACCGACCGAACCCAGACCTAGATCAGAACGACCCCGCCCCATCAAACACAACCGGTGGATCGAGGCTTAGTGCGCTGCTTCGTACTTTTCCATGATGTCTCCCTGGATGCGACCGCGGGTATTGACAGGCAGGCCTTGCTCGGCCGCCCACAGCCGGACTTCGCGGGCATTGGAGGAGGCTGGACGGGCTGGCCGAGCCCGGCCGCCGGTCTTGCGGGCTGCTTTGGTGTAGCGGCTGAATGCTTCACGCAGTTCGCTCGCATGAGCATCGTTGAGATCGATTGCATATTCGACGCCGTCCAGGGCGAATAAAAGTGTTTCACTTGCTTTGGAGCCGTCGAAGTCGTCTTCTAAAATGGTTACTACTCTTTGTGCCATATGAAAAGCATAGGTCTTCGGGGTTGTCTGCTCAGAGGCACGGGACTCCAACAACGTCGGAGAGGGACTGTTCCGCGAGGACCGGTAGCCCGAACCTGCGTCGGGGTTCCTCGTCAGGCTGGAGTGGTTTCGAGACGGGTGATGATGCTGATCAGTTCATCCCGCAGGACCTGGTCCGAAGGTCCGGCAGGTTCGGCCGAATCCCGATTCAGGTGGTCGATGCGCTGCAGCACGTTCTTTCCACGCTCCGTGATGCGGGTGCGCATGGAACGGCCGTCCCGTGTGCTGCGGACTCTGGAAACGAGTCCTTTGAGTTCCAGCTTCTCGAGGATTTTCCCCATGGTCTGGGCCTGGACATGAACCAGGACGGCAAGCCCGGTTTGGCTGACCGGGCCACTGTCTGACAGCGCCTTCAGCGTGGTTTCCCCTGTCTGGTTGACGTCGGAGTCGATCAGCCGCAGGTTCTGCTGATGTGCGGTCAGCCGGGCGGCAGTACTCAACAGGCGACTGGTAGTCCAGTGTGCTGTATTCACGTGTACCTTCTTCCTTCCCCCTAACCACAGTAGCGGCCACGCGCAACCCCGGAAGATCACTGCCGGGACCGGACCGGCGGTCGAAGGCATCAGCGCCTCCGACATCGGCAAGATGCTCGGAGTCTCCCGCGCCACCGTCTACCGATACCTCTTATAGACCAGGAGGGTGCAGACTGCACGGATAGGGGTATGTCAGCGGGTACCTACCCAGAGAAGTGTTCAGGCAGTTCTTCGCCGGGCTGCTCAATGCGCCAGTAGCTAGTGAAACGTGGTATTCGTTTTCTTCGGTGTGCAGCCGTGAACTCCGAGTCAATGGCATGGATGACTTCCGGGAGCTCCCAACCGTCGATAGCTTCCGGGTCCTGGTCCATCAGCCAGGTCCGCAGACGCTCCAGAAGTGGTGGCGTTGCAAGTTCTACAATTCCTTCCATCTCACCGATCAGGTTGGCGAAGCTTTCGGCCACGGCTAGTGGCATCGAATGGATGACAGACACACCCATGACATCGACCCCTTGCCCCTCGGTATCCAAGATGGCAACAGGCAGCGGCAGGACCAGATTTGATTGTGAGTGCGCAATGGTGGTGTTGCGATACTTTCGAATGATGTCGTGCACCCCTTGAAGGGCGGCCGGAACGGGCCCGGTCCAGGCCCTCCCGCCCGGGCCCCCGGAGCTGGCGGAAAGACAAGCCGATGAGGCATTTCGGCCGGCGGTATTGCCAAGTAGTAGGAGTAGTAGTAGTTTTGTTACTACTACTCCTACTACTGTTTTGAAGGTTGTCGCCGTGGCGTTGAGTGTGAAAGACCGTGTGTTTGCTGCTGCGGAGCAGATCAGCGCTGAGCGCCGGCCTACCGTGTCGACGGTGCGGGCAGCGGCGGGTGTGAGCAACGCCGATGCCACCCGGTACCTGAAGGAGTGGGTTGAGGAGAAGCAGGCCGCGGGCGGGCAGGTTGCCGCGACGCCGGCCGCGGTGCTGGAACAGGCCGCGCGCCTGGCGGGGGCCTGCTGGGCCGAAGCGTCCGCCCTGGCCAATGAGCGGCACGCCGCCGCGGAAGCGGTCTGGGCGCAGGAGAAGAAGGACCTGGGACTGGAGATCTCCGAACTCGTCGCTGACCTGGACAAAGCAGGCGCCGAGAAGGACGCGGCCGTCACCGAGCTCACTGCACGGATTACCTCACTGGATACCCAGGCCGCGGCGATGAAGGCGCAGCTGGAGCAGGCACGTACAGCCGAACAGCAGGCCAGCAACACCGCAGCCGGCGCAGCTACCAGGCTGGCCGCGGCCGAGGCCCGGGCAGAGACGCTGCAAAAGGCGCACGACGCGCTCCTGCAGCGCATCGTGCCGGAAACCCCGGCCAAGAATGACCGGGCCAAGCGAACCAGTGGCGGCGGCCCCCAGCTCTGAACTCCGCGGGAGAGAGCCCCTGGCTGACTTCCCTGGCCTCTTGAAGGGGGAGGCAACAGGCCCCTGACGGAACCGCTGACTCTCGTGAACTTCGTGCTGTCACTGACAGCCCTGGCGGTCTCGACGACCTCTTGCCGGGGCCTGTTTCCACGGCACTGTTCGGGCAGGACTCGCAGACCGGTGCGGGGCGGCCCCCGCCACCGTCGGCTGGGGCTGCCGCTGCTACCTTGGCGGCTGCACTTCCGCCGCGGGGAACTCCCGCAGCGTCGCCGCTACCGCCCTGACCGCTGCCGGGTCCTCGATCCAAGGCCGGTCCGTGCGGGTGCAGGCATGGAAGTTCGTCAGCTCCGATGCCTCCTGGGCCGGCCGCGAGCTCGGCCCATGCGGCTTCGAGGTCCCTGAGCTGTCCTGCCGTCAGGGGCTCCCGAGTCTCCGGGCCGGCCGTAGCGTGCGTGGCATCAGCCGTGCCCGCAGTTGCCGGGCGTTTCCTGAAAATACTCCGTAACCCCATGTGCTGTCCCCTTGCCTGAACAAGCCCCGCCAGGAGGTCCACTCGGGGGAGAAGTACCTGCAACCGGCGGGACCGATCCACCTTAGCAAGGCCCTGATTTCCGCTGCGCTCCAACCAGTTATTGGGCGTCCGCTGGCGCGGCCGGCTGTTGGGTCCAGGTTCGCCGTCGCAGGGCTCCGGTGACCCTGGCCCTTCCTTACGTCTGCGACGTTTTTGTGTTGCTGTCCTGCGGATTCTAGGCGTCCCGCTCCAGCCCGTCCAGCCCCTCCTTCGTCGGGGCCTGCGGTGCAGGAAATGTCCCTCCGGCGCTCCTGCGTCGCTGATGTCCTCCAGGAATTTCCTTCCCCTTGCCTGCGGTAGACAGGCCTCCGTCGGCCGCCGAGCAAGCGAGCTTGCCAGCAACAAAAAAACAACGGGGGAGCTGGGAAGCTGGCCG
>NZ_JBVAYV010000095.1:0-3374 GCF_055412805.1 Pseudarthrobacter kochi | reverse complement strand
GACATGTTATGCCGATGTTGTGGTTATGCCGATGTTGGTCTGTGATCCCAGGTTCCAGGCGGTGGACGGGACAAAAAGGTCGGCATAATCACGCTGTGGTGATCGGCTTGTCTTCTCAACGATTGAGCAGACGAGGAGCACACGATGACAGCGACAACGCGAGCGGATCGGGTCCAGATCCACGGTCCGCTGCAGAAACACGCCGAGGGATTTGAGGCCGAACTCTTGCGGCTGGGATTCACCTCGGCATCGATTGTGAATCAGTTCCATCTGCTGGCACATCTGAGTCGCTGGCTCGAGGCGGAAAGCATGCGCCTTGGCGATCTGACGGTGTTGCAGGTCGATGCATTCCTCGCCGAACGCAAAGCGACACATACTGCGTTGTTCACCCGTAAGGCGCTGCGCCCGTTGCTGGGCTGGCTGGCCGAGTCAGGGGTGATCACCGCGGAGGCAGCGTGTCCACCGCGGCCGCCGGAGGATACTGCGGTGCTGGTCCGGTTCGAGCGCTGCCTTCTGACGGAGCGTCGTATCGGGGCGCGTACCGCGTCAGCTTATGTGGTGCGGGTCCGGCGGTTCCTGGAGACGCATTGTCCGTCCGAGGGGTTTGCCGGGTTGAGCGGTGCCGACGTCACGCGCGCGTTGCTGGAGGAGGGAGTGGGGCGGGCGCCGGCGTCTGTGAAAAAGTTCGGCTATGCGCTGCGGGCCTTTCTGCGGTTCTGTTTCATCACCGGCGAGCTCGACCGTGATCTGACCGGAGCGACTCTGGTGATCCGGGAACCGTTGCCCTCCCTTCTTCCGCTGGGCCCCAGCGCGGAACAGATCGACACCCTCCTGCAGGGCTGTGACCGGACCACAGCGGTGGGGCGGCGCGAATATGCGGTGATCCTCCTGCTGGCCCGGCTCGGCCTGCGCGCCGGGGAAGTCGCCGGAATGCAGCTGGAAGACATTCATTGGCGCCACGGCGAGGTCCTCATCCGCGGCAAGGGCGCGAAACACGAGTGTCTTCCGCTGCCAGCCGAGGTCGGCGCCGCGGTGGTGGACTATCTGATGCATGCCCGTCCGGCCGATGCGGACCTGCGGGAAGTGTTCTGCACCGTCCGTGCCCCGCGACGACGGCTGAGCTCCCCGGGGGTTTGGGCGATCGTGACCCGCGCCTGCACCCGCGCGCACCTGGAGACATTCGGCCCCCACCAGCTGCGCCACAGTTTGGCCGAGGCTATGGTTGCCGCCGAGGTGCCGTTGGCCGCGATCGGGCAAGTACTCCGCCACGACGATCCCGCGACGACGGCGAACTACGCCCGGGTGGACGTGGTCCGGTTACGACAGCTGGCCCGACCCTGGCCGGCCGGGGGTGAACTGCCATGACCTGGAATGAGAACGTCACCGACTATCTGCGCCTGCGCCGCCAGCTCGGCGCACACCTCGCCTGGCCTGAACACCTGCTGCACCAGTTCGCCACACACCTCACGGCCGCGGGCATCGAGGTGCTCACCGTCACCGAGGCAATCACGTGGTGCAGTCTCCTGCCGGCCGGGGTGACGGCCGCGCCGAGGACCCGGGCGTCGAGTCGGATGACCGCCGTCCGCGGGTTCGCCGACTACATGCACGCCCTGAACCCGATCCACGAGGTTCCGCCCCGCGGGATCTTCGCCGGCCCCGTGCATCGTCAGGCTCCCTACATTTACAGTTCCGCTGAAATCACGGCGGTGATCCGCGCAGCCGCCACTCTGGAGGGCGGGAGTCGGGCGCAGACTTACCCGGTGTTGTTCGCGCTGCTGGCGGCCACGGGACTACGGGTCGGGGAGGCCCTCGCACTGGACAGGGACCGCGCCGATTTGGATGCCGGAGTGCTGCTGATCAGTCGGGGAAAGGGGCGCGACCCACGGCTGGTTCCGCTCCACCCGACCGCCACTGCCGCTCTCGAACGCTATGCTCACTGGCGCGATGACCAGCACCACGGTCGCAGGCCAGCGTTCTTCACCGACGCAGACGGCGAACGGTTGAAATACGCAACTGTTCGCGATAACTGGGTACACGCTTCTACTGCCGCAGGGCTACGCACTGCGGCGCGGCAGCCACGGATGCACGACCTGCGGCACACGTTCGCGGTGAACACGCTGCTGGGCTGGTATCGCAACGGCGCCGATGTTGGCGCGAAGATGCCCGCCCTGTCGATCTATCTGGGCCATTCCGACCCGGCGAATACCTACTGGTATCTGAGCGCCGTTCCCGAACTGCTCGCTCACGCTGCCGCCCGCCTTGATGCCGCGAACACCCGGGAGCAGGTGCAATCATGAGCAGTCTCGCCCCGCTGCTGCAAGCGTTCTTCACCGACCGGCTGGTCACCCAGCGCCAGGCCAGCGGCAACACCATCGCTTCCTACCGCGATACCTTCACGTTACTTCTCGGCTACGTCTGCCCTCTGAAGGGCAAGACGCCCTCGCTGGTGGAGATCAGCGATCTTGATGCCGACACCATCACCGGCTTCCTCCACTATCTGGAGGAAGTTCGGGGCAACAGCGTCCGCACCCGCAACGCCCGCCTGGCCGCGATTCACTCCTTGTTCGGTTACGCCGCTTTGCGCCACCACGAGCACGGCGAAGTGATCCAACGCGTCCTTGCGATCCCGGCGGCGAGAATGCACCGCAACATCGTCACCTGGCTTGACCCCAGCGAAGCGGATGCACTGCTGGGCGCCTGCGACCAGGACACCCGCACCGGCCGCCGCGACCATGCGATGTTCACCCTGGCGATCCAGACCGGGCTGCGCATCAGCGAGATCATCGGGCTCACCGTCAGTGACATCCACACCGGTATCGGCTCGCACGTCCACTGCCTCGGCAAGGGCCGCAAAGAACGCCGCACACCGCTGCTGCCAGCCACCGTCACCGTTATGAAGGGATGGATCGCCGAACACAGTGGCCCCGCCGATGCCGCGCTGTTCACCACCAGCACTGGCCGACGTCTCAGCCGTGACGCGATCGAGCACCGCATCCAACACACCATCACCACGGCCGCAACGTCGTGCCCGTCGCTGGTCGGAAAACACGTGACCATGCATACGCTGCGGCACACCGCCGCGATGCGCCTGCTGCATGCCGGCGTCGATACCACCGTGATCGCCCTCTGGCTCGGCCACGAACAGATCGCCACGACAAACATCTACCTCCACGCCGACATGACCGTGAAGGAGGCCGCGATCGCGAAAGTCACCCCACCCGGCATCGCCGCCACAGGGCGCTACCAACCCACCGACACTGTCCTGGCCTTCCTCGCGGCGCTGTGATTATGCCGACCTTTTTGTCCCGTCCACCGCCTGGAACCTGGGATCACAGACCAACATCGGCATAACCACAACATCGGCATAACAGGAC
>NZ_JBVAYV010000094.1:0-3413 GCF_055412805.1 Pseudarthrobacter kochi | reverse complement strand
CGATGAGGTCGAGGGCCAGTGGCTCCCAAACACACCACCACTGGCTCTCTTCCGCACGATCGGTGGCTCTGAAGCGCAAGATTGGGTGGCTCTCAAGGCATCAAATACTCATCCAGTTCCATGTAGCCGAGTTCGTCGATGCACAGTAGATCCACGCGTCCGTAGCGGGCGATGGTCTTGGCGAGGGCTTTGTCGTTTTCTGCCTCGACGAGCTCGTTCACGAGCCGGGTGGCGAGGGTGTATTTGACCCTGAAGCCTTTCTCGGCAGCGGCGGTGCCGAGTCCGATGAGCAGGTGGGACTTCCCGGTTCCGGAATCGCCGATGAGGCACAGGGGCTGGCCTTTGCGGATCCAGTCTCCGGCCGCGAGCGTGTGGATGGTGGCGGGGTTGATGTTCGGGTTTGCGTCGAAGTCGAAGTCCCCGAGCCATTTGTCCCGCGGGAAGTTCGCGGATTTGACTCGGCGGACGGAGGATCGGCGGTCCCGGTCATCACATTCGGCCGGGAGCAGTTCGGCCAAGAAGCCCTGGTAGGAGAGTTGTTCCTTGCCCGCGACGGCGACGGCTTCGTCGAGGACGGCGCGGATCGTGGGCAGCCGGAGGCGCCGGCAGGCTTGGTCCACGGCCGCGGCGGCGGCCTGTTCGGTCAGGCCGCGGCGCCGGCGCAGGGTCTGGGACACGACAACGGGTGTGGTTGGGCTCATGAGACGTGCTCCTTGCTCGGCGGCGCTTGATATGGGTCGGTGGAGTGGATGGTGTGTTTGTTCAGGAGCTGGTCGTAGCCGGCGACCGTGGGCAACGGGCGTTTGTCTGGTGGGAGGCCGGCGATCACGGCGGCGGGGTCCGCGAGGCGGCGCTGGGTGAGACTGACAACGCGGTGCTCGACGATTTCTTCTTTCGCGCCGGGATCGCAATCGGGCCGGACCCACCCCGGGGTGTTCCGCTCCGCGGCCACCCGTCGTGCTTCAACTGCGACGACGTCCGCGCTGACCGCCCCGACCTGCAGGGCGGACGTGATCCCGGCAATAACGTCCGCGCCGTCCATCACCCGGTGCAACAGCAGGACGTCGATGAGTTCGCGGGTCGCGGCGGTGTCACCGTCGGTTTTCCGGGCAGCTGCCCAGAACGCGTCATGGGCCGGGGTGAACACCCCCGACTCCCGGGCCTGCGCTAACGCCGTGGAACCGGGCAGGGCGCCGGGTTTGAATTTCAGGACTTCGAGGTAGTGATCCAGTTGGACGCATTGCCCGCCCCGGGTTACGGTCCGTGGGTGGGTGGCGATCAGGGTCCGGCCGTCGAAGATCCTCACCTGCGTCGCCTGCAGGGAGACCCGGACTTTCTGGTTGATGTACCGCACCGGCACCGAATACTTGGTGGACCGGACGGTGATGAGCGAGGAACGGTCCACCCGCGGGGTAAGGACCAGGCCGGGATCGAAACCCTCCGTCGTCAGCGGCGCCAGCAGGGGTTGTTCGGCGGCGAAGTCTTGCCCGATGGTCCGGAGCCGCTGGGAGATCCTGCGTCGGTCCTCCGAGTCATCCCAAACCCGCAGCTTGTCGTTCAGCTCCGCCAGGGTCTCTACCGCCGGGACCGGGGTGAGGAAGTTCCTTCGGAACCGTCCGACTTCGCCCTCGATCCCGCCTTTTTCGTGGGCGCCCTTGATGCCCGGTTCGCAGTAGAAGGCATCGAACCCATAGTGGGATTTGAAAAGCACCCACCGCTCGTTCTCCACGCGCTGCCGGCCGGCCCCGTAAACGACTTTCGTCACGGCCGAGGTGAGGTTGTCATAGCGGATATGCCTGCTCGGGACACCACCCAAAGCGGTGAACGCCTCGATATGGCCCTCCAGGAATGCTTCCTGCGCGCAGGTCGGGTACACGCGATGAACGGACTTCCCCGAGTTCGAGAGCCGGAACGCGAACATGTAACACCGTGTCCTCACCCCGGCCAGGTCCACCCATACATCACCGAAATCCACCTCCGCCTCCGCACCCGGGGCGTGTTCCTGAGGCACGAAGACTTCCACCGGGGCGATCCCTGCCTCCACGGCCATAGCGGTCCTGCGGGCCTTCACATATTGGCGGACCGTGGAGTACGAGATCACCGCCCGATGCTCATCGACCAGGCGATCAAAAATCCGCTGTGCCGTATGGCGCTGCTTCCGCGGAGCGTCCAGGTCAGCCAGCAACATCGCATCAATGACGCCTTTGAACGGACCCAGCTTCGGGGCCTCCCGGGCAGCAACCCGGCGCGCGGGTGGTTCCGCGGCCGCCAGTGCCTGCCGGACGGTTCTCGGGGAGACCCGATGCTCCCGGGCAAGACAGCGGATCGATAAGCCCTTGATCCTGGCATCCCGGCGGATCCTCGCGAATAACTCCACTCTCGACTCCATCACTGCCTTCCACCGTCGGGAAAAACTCTGATGGAATCAACCGTGGAGTGGGCTCAACTAGAACTGCGATTCATCAACCGGCGAGCCGCGAACTGGGCTCAAATCAGACTGCAGAACCGGTCCCCACTCAAACTGCCATAATCACCTGCCAGCACGTGAACGCCATCCTGCTGCGCCACGGCATCCGTTACCCCAAGGACACCCGGTGGACGAAGGAACACAGCCGGTGGCTGCACCGCCAACGCTTTGCCGAACAGGCGCTGCAGTTCACCTACGAGGCCGACGTCGAGCAGGCGGAGCTGCTCGCCGGGCAACTCAAAAGGATCGACAAGCAGGTCGCCGCCACGGCCGCGGCCTGCCGCTACACCCCGGTGATTGAGGCGCTGATGTGCCTGCGCGGCATCCAGGTTACGACCGCGTTCGGGCTGGCCGTGGAGATCGGGGACTGGACCCGCTTCACCGGTTCATCCATCGGGTCCTACCTCGGGCTGGTCCCCAGCGAAAACTCCTCCGGCCAATCCCGCCACCAGGGCCCGATCACCAAAGCCGGGAACACCTACGCCCGCAAACTCCTCGTCGAAGCCGCCTGGCAGCATCGGCGCCCCTACGCCCGGCCCGGGGAACGGTTGCTGCGCCAGCTCGATCGCGTCGCCCCGGCCACCCGCATCCGTGCCCTGGAAGGAAACCACCGGCTCCACCACAAGTGGGAAGTCTTCGATGACCGCGACAAAATGTCCGTCAAGGCCAACACCGCGATCGCCCGCGAGCTCGCCGGCTGGTGCTGGTCACTGGCCGCCCCGCTCCAGCAAGGAGAACGTATGAACGCGGCCTAACCCGAACGTGCCCCCCGGGACGTGATGCAAGTGCGATGACAGCACCCGGAGCCAACTCGAGACTGGGCTATGAGCAGACGGCCCTGAGGTGTGTCAAGGATGTGAGACAGTCGGGTGGTTTCTTGTCAGTTAGGCAGCCACGGTTTGCGGCTGGTTTTTTGTCTTGAAATTGGCCATCGCGGTGGCCGGCG
>NZ_JBVAYV010000093.1:0-3420 GCF_055412805.1 Pseudarthrobacter kochi | reverse complement strand
ATCCTTAAGAGGGTGTGTGGAGAAAAAATGGGGGGGAGGACGAAGGCCTCCCCCCCCTTTTCGCAGTTTGCGGGGCCGCCGTCGTTGGATCTGCTGGCTGCTAGTGCGCGGCCATGCGTTCCTTCAGGCCCTCGAGCTCTGAGCGCAGCGCCTCGGGCAGGGAGTCGCCGAACTTGGCGTACCACTCCTCGATGGAGGCGAGCTCGGTGTCCCACTCCTCGCGGTCCACGCGTACGGCGTCTTCCACGTGGGCGTGCGTGAGGTCCAGGCCGGTGAGGTCCAGCGAGTGCCCGGCCGGCACGAAGCCGATGGGGGTCTCGACGGCGTCCGCCTTGCCTTCGATGCGCTCGATGGCCCACTTGAGGACACGTGCGTTGTCGCCGAAGCCAGGCCAGGCGAAGCCGCCGTCGGCCGTGCGCCGGAACCAGTTGACCAGGAAGATGTGGGGCAGTCGTTCCGGGTTGGCTTTGCCGGAGACGCTGATCCAGTGCTTCAGGTAGTCGCCCGCGTCATAGCCGATGAACGGCAGCATGGCCATCGGGTCACGCCGCAGCACGCCGACCTGGCCTGCAGCAGCGGCCGTCGTCTCGGAGGAGAGTGTGGAGCCCATGAAGATGCCGTTGGTCCAGCTGCGGGCCTGGGTGACCAGGGGAACCGTGGTCTTCCGGCGGCCGCCGAAGAGGATCGCGGAGAGTTCCACGCCGTCGGGGCTGAAGTACTCCTCCGCCAGCATGTCGACCTGTGAAATCGGGGTGCAGAAACGGGAGTTCGGGTGGGCTGCAGGCTTGTCCGACGCCGGAGTCCAGTCATTGCCCTGCCAGTCGGTCAGGTGCGCCGGGACCTCGTCGGTCATTCCCTCCCACCACACGCCGCCGTCGTCCGTGAGGGCAACGTTGGTGAAGATGCTGTGGCCCTTGGCAATGGCGCGCATGGCGTTGGGGTTGGTGCCCCAACCGGTGCCCGGGGCGACACCGAACAGGCCGGCCTCAGGGTTGGTGGCGCGCAGTTCGCCTTCCTTGCCGATCCGCATCCAGGTGATGTCGTCACCGAGCGTTTCGACCTCCCAGCCCTCGATGGTGGGATCCAGCAGGGCAAGGTTGGTCTTGCCGCAGGCGGACGGGAACGCCGCGGAGATGTAGTAGTTCTTCTTCTCCGGCGAGGTCAGCTTGAGGATGAGCATGTGCTCCGCGAGCCAGCCCTCGTCGCGGGCCATCACGGACGCGATGCGCAGGGCGTAGCATTTCTTGCCTAGCAGGGCGTTGCCGCCGTAGCCGGAGCCGAAGGACCAGATGGAGCGCTCCTCGGGGAAGTGCACGATCCACTTGTCCGGGTTGCAGGGCCACGCGACGTCGGCCTGGCCGGGGGCCAGCGGTGCGCCCAGGGAGTGCAGGGCCGGGACGAAGAAAGCGTTGGTGGCGGTGATCTTGGCCAGGACCTCGGTGCCGATCGTGGCCATGATGCGCATGGAGGCGACAACGTAGGCGCTGTCAGTAATCTCCACGCCAAATTTGGGGTCCTCGGCGTCAAGGTGGCCCATGACGAACGGGATGACGTACATGGTGCGTCCGCGCATGGAGCCGCTGAACAGGCCGCGCAGCTTCGCCTTCATCTCCGACGGAGCCATCCAGTTGTTGGTGAAGCCGGCATCGCGTTCGTTTTCGGAGCAGATGAAGGTCTGCTCTTCGACGCGGGCCACATCGGCGGGATCGGAGAATGCCGCGAAAGATTTGGGGAACAGCTTCTCGTTCAGGCGGGTCAGCGTACCCGCGGCGACGAGCTCGTCCGTGAGCCGGGTGTTCTCTTCCTCGGAGCCGTCTACCCAGTGGATCCGGTCCGGCTGGGTCAGTTCAGCTACCTCTTCGACCCATGCCAGCAGGCCAGCATGTGTGGTGGGTGCTTTTTCAAGCAACGGCAGTCGCGCCAAATCTCCCATTACGGTTCCCTTCCTCGGGTTCAGTCGTGTGTCCTAAATGTAGGGCTAGATCACCCCCCGAAAATGGGGCAAGATGTGGGATGTCCGGGGGGCTGGAAATCAAAAACCCCGGAAATTCGCGGAATCACGCGCACCAAAAGCCCTCTTTTTGTGACTAAGGTCACATAGACCGGTCTAGTCGGCTAGATTACACCCGTCTCGATTTGTAACTACGGCCCCACCTCGCGTAGAGTAATTCGAGGTTCGGGGAGCGAGAAGTTCCAAGAACTGAGAATGCGCCCATAGCTCAGCTGGATAGAGCGTCTGTCTACGGAACAGAAGGTCAGGGGTTCGAATCCCTTTGGGCGCACAGAGAGAAAGATCCGCACCGGTCCGCCGGTGCGGATCTTTTGTTTAACCCTCGACGGCTGTTTAACCTCGACGGCGGACCCGTGGCGCACCGCTACGGGGAGATGGCCTGGCTGATCCGGCGCCGGATACCGTCGAAGTGGCTGTGGAGCCGCTGGGCCGCGAGAACCTTGTCCCCGGTGGAAACGGCCTCATAGATCCCCCGGTGCACCGCCGCTTCTGCCAGGAGATCGACCCCCTCCGCTGCGCCCAGCTCGACGTGGAGCCGCCGGTATACCTGCCAGAAGACGCCGAGCAGACTGACCAGCAGCTCGTTGTTGAGTGGTTCGAACAGGCGGCGGTGGAATTCGGCGGCGGCCTCCACGAAGTTCTCTCCGGAGCCGGCCAGCGCCTCCATCCGGAGTACGGATTCCTCGACGGCTGCCAGATGTTGCACCGTTATCAGGTCCATGGCACCGGCAATCAGCCCGGACTCCAGCGCCTGCCGGACCTCCACGAGCTGCAGGGCTTCCTGGCCGTGATGCCGCAGCGACAACCGGCCCCGGAACGTGAGGCCGTCGGCGAGCGCGTCGAAATTGTTCGGGGCCACGAACATGCCGAAGCCGTGGCGGATTTCAATCACGCCCAGTGCCTGGAGCACTTTCAGCGATTCCCGCAGGGTGTTGCGGCCGACTCCCAGCACGGCGGAGAGCTCATTCTCGGTCGGCAGCGGATCCCCGGCCTCCAGCTCACGCTCGAGGATAAGCTCCATGATGTCCGCCTGCAGGGCCCGCAGCCGGGCCTGGGCACTGAATCTCGCCTGCGGCATCGGCCTGCCGACGCCCGCGGCACTCATGCCGACCGTTCTCGATACGCCCGCTGCGGTTCCGCCGCCCGCGGCCGGTCCGCCTGCGGACAAGTTGCCTGCCGTCATCGCCCTGCCCCTCCCCCAAGTATGTTCCCCACAGTAGCGGTGGTCCCATGTCCTGCAAAGGGTGTTTGGCGACGCTCGCCGGCACGGCGCCGGGCGTAGGCTTCTGCCATGACGGCACTGTTTGAACGGGATTTCGATGTCATTGTGATCGGCGCCGGCGCCGTGGGGGGGAACACGGTGGAGCAACCCATCCTCGATGAGCTCCCCCCCCCTGTTTTTCAAGCGG
>NZ_JBVAYV010000092.1:0-3818 GCF_055412805.1 Pseudarthrobacter kochi | reverse complement strand
CGGCGACGCCTGGCTTGAGGTCGGCCGGCCCGGAGCCAGCCCCAACCTCGGCGGGATCGACATCGACACCTACGGCGGATCCCTTGCCAAGGCCGCGGCCGCCCAGGGCTATGACGTCATCTCCCCCGCCTTCCGCTCCGTCACCCCCGGAATGATCGCCGAAGCCCATGAACTTGGTCTGCCGGTCATCCCCTGGACCGTCAACGCACCGAAGGTCTGACAGAACGACGACGACGGGCGGCTGCCTCACGGCGCCTAACTGCTATCGTGGGCACCACAGACTGTTCGTCCGCTCACCGAGGAGCACCCCATGGCGCGCACAACCCGGACCGCCGAAGACAGCATCCGGCGTCTTCGCCCCTACAACTTGGTGGCTGGCTCACTTCATCTGGTCCAGGCCATCGGCTTTGCGGTCATCCTCACAATGCTGAGCACCCAGGTCACGTTCGGTGTAACTGCGGACTACCTGGCGGGTCCTCCTGGCTTCCCGGTGCCACCTGAGCGCGTGGAACTTTTTGCGGTCAATGTGGGTGCCGGCGTTGTTGTGTTCCTCGCGCTCTCCGCGCTGTTCCACTTCGCCGTAGCGTCGCCGCTGTTCTTCCCGCGCTACGGTGCCGGGCTCAGAGCGAACCACAACTACTTCCGCTGGGTCGAATACTCGCTCAGTTCGTCCGTGATGATCTGGCTCATCGCCCAGACCACAGGGATCTCCGATATCGGCGCCCTGCTCTCACTGTTCGCCACCAATGCCGCGATGATCGGCTTCGGGGCGCTGCAGGAAAAATACGAGAAGCCGGGGAGCGGCAATTTCCTGCCTTTCATTTTGGGGTCCATGGCCGGGGTGGTGCCTTGGATCGTGATCCTGATCTATTTCCTTTCCCCTGGCTCGGCCAGCACGGTGGAGCCGCCCGCCTTCGTCTACGGCATCATCATCTCGCTGTTCCTGTTCTTCAACACGTTCGCGATCAACCAGTGGCTCCAGTACCGCCAGGTGGGTCCATGGCGCGACTACCTCTACGGCGAACGGGTCTACATCACTCTCAGCCTTATCGCAAAGACCGCCCTCGCATGGCAGGTGTTCTCGGGCGCCATTATCCCGGCACTGACTAACTGACCGCACCGCAGTAGCAGGTCACAACCCGGCCGCCGCCATGGCAACTCGTTCCAACGCGGTTTCCAAGCAGTGCCGCCCATAAGATGAGGCATGGACTTTGAGGACACGCTCTGGACGGTATTGGGAGCCGGGCTGGTTCTGCTGATGCTCGTCGACGTCTTTCGTACGCTGCTGTATCCCCACGGCTCCGGTCCCGTGGGCCGGGCGATCATGCGTGGATTCTGGCTGGTGTCGAGAAAACTGCGGGGCCGGGGCTCCTTCATTGCAGCACCTTTGGCCATGGCCGCTGTCATTGGCGCCTGGGCAAGCTTCGCGGCCGTCGGCTGGGCCCTGCTGTACCTGCCCCATCTGCCGGCGGGTTTTGTTCACGCTGCGGGGGTGCCGCAGCAGGGCGACTTCGCTGAAGCGCTCTACATCTCCCTGGTTTCGCTTTCCACGGTGGGGTTCGGCGAGATCGTGCCGGCGCATCCGCTGCTGAGGCTGGTCGTGGCCCTCGAGGCCGTCACCGGTTTCGGGTTGCTGACAGCAACGGTTACCTGGATCCTGCAGATGTACCCGGCCCTGAACCGCCGCCGGGCCCTTGCCCACGAGCTGAACCTGTTCAGGGAGGCTGCAGGTTCTGCAGGTGTACTGTCCGTGGAACCCCGGCACGCCGCCGATCTGCTGGAGTCCATGGCCGGAAACGTAGCTTTGGTGAGCATCGATCTGCTTGCGTTCCATGAAACCTACTACTTCCGAGAAGTCGAGCAGCGCGGCTCCTTGCCGGCCACTGTCGCCTACGCCCAGGAGCTGGCATCCCAGGCACAGCGCAGTGACAACCCTGAGCTCAAGTTCGCCGGCCGGATGCTCCGCGCGGCGCTGGACGGACTCGCGGACGTCCTTCGCGGCAAATTCGGCCATTCAGGTACCACCTCTTCTGATGTGTTCGACAGCTACGAGCTGCACCACCGACACCTGCGGGGTGGGAAACTCGACACGAAGTAGCGTGCGAGCACTGATTCCCCCCGTTCTAATCTTTCGTATCTACGCTGAACCGGCTCCCGCTTTGGTCGCGGAAGCCGGCTCCCTTGGGTTCGCTGCTGGCCGCAGCGATGCCCTGCGTCGTTGATCGGTGCGCCAGACTCCGGCCTACCCGCGCTGGGCGATGTTGATGATGTTGCCCTCGCTATCCAGGAACCAGGCTGCCTTCCCCCAGTCAGCGGTGGCAACGCCGTTCTCCGTCTTCAGGCCGGGAAAATCGTAGTCTTCAAAGACGACGCCGCGGCCCCGCAGTTCCTCCATCTCGCCTTCGAGATTGTCCGTTTCCCAGCCCATCTGGGTGTTCTTCGCTGACCCGGCATTATCTGTCTGGTACACGAGGAAGCGGGTTCCCTGGCCGCAGCTGTACATGAGGCTGCCCTCCTCCATGGATTCGTCGGGTTCGATTCCCAGCTTGTCCCGGTAAAACTCCTTCGCCCTGTTGATGTCCTTCGCGGGGAGGACAGCCATGATGTTTGAATCCTTGAGCATGATGATTCCCTTCAGTGCGTTGATGATCGCAGCGATGGCGTTGCTCCCCCCGGTGTTGGTCCCCGGAATCCTTGTCCGGAGCCCGTGACCGCCCCTTTGCGCCGAGCCTGGAGCAGCCACCTGGGACTCTTCAACGCCGCGCCACTCCTCAGCAGCGCGAGGGGTCCCCGAAGCTTATGTGGCCATTATGGACCGATTTGGTCCGGCGGAAAATGGGGCTGCGGGATCCGGCGCGACCGTGGCAAAGTTGCTGCCATGGCAGCTTCCAGTCAGTCCGATGACCTGCAGGGTGCACAATTCGTCGACGTGAACCTGCGGGGAGCCCGGTTCGTCCGGTCGGACCTTTCCGGCGCGGTGATGCGCGGGGTGGGCGTGGCCGGGGCGGACTTCGATGCGCCGTGGCTGTTGGAGGGCGGGAACGTCTTGCGCGTCAACGGCGTGGACGTGGTCCCCTTCGTCGAGGCCGAACTGAACCGCCGCTTTCCCGGCCGCGCCGAAAGAAGCGCTGCAGATCCGGACGGGCTTCGCGCGGCCTGGGCCGCACTTGAGCGGACCTGGTCGGCGACGCTCGGGCGGGCCGCGGCGATGCCGGCGGGAACGGTCGATATCTCGGTGGATGGTGAATGGTCCTTCGCCCAGACGCTGCGCCACTTGGTCATGGCCACGGACACGTGGCTTGGCCGGGCGATCCTGGAGATCGAACGGCCGTATCACCCCATGGGTCAGCCACATGCGGAGTACGAGACCGACGGCTACGACATGTCGGTCTTCTCGGCGGCCGCACCCTCGTACGCGGAGGTGCTCGAGGCCCGGGCCGGCCGGGTAGCCATGGTGCGCGACTTCCTCGCCGCCGTCACCCCGGCCGACTTGTCCCTGGCCCGCAAAAACCCTTGGGGCCCGGAGCATGTGGTGACGGTCCTGTCCTGCCTGCACACAATTCTCGAGGAGGAGTGGGAGCACCACCGCTACGCCGTCCGTGATCTGGAGGCGATCGAGGCGGGGTCCCACCTGTAGAGCCAACGTCCGCAGCCGTCCGGCGGTCAGTGTTCACCCGCGGTCCAGTCCCCCGAACACGGCAGTCCACCTCGCCTCCGTAGGGTTGTCGAGTCCCCGGCGCAGCGCCGGCCACCGTCACCCAGGAGGAACCATCACCATGCGCACCATCCTGACTGCCGCGGCCACCGCCGCGCTTATC
>NZ_JBVAYV010000091.1:0-4279 GCF_055412805.1 Pseudarthrobacter kochi | reverse complement strand
AACCCCCAGGGAGACGTGATCACTCAAACGTTCCGGGGTTTCGGGCTTAATCCATCCGCTGCGAGCCATACACCAACATTAACAGAACAGACGCTAAGTAAACGGTATTGGGGTTAGAGCGCGGAATGCTCTGAGCGCCCTGTCACGGCTGACGGCTCTCGGGCTTGTTATGGCATCGCCGCAATTGCAACATTCCTGAGACAATTCATCTGACCTGCACCTTGATCGATATCAATGTCGCTCCACAGTGATAAGAATGATCGGGAAAGCACCGGTGTAAGCCGGAGGCACTCTTGTCAATTGGGGGAAAGAACCAATGAAGGTTCAAGAGTCATGGGCTGGGACGGAATCGTCGCTCAGCAAATTCGTGGCAGCGGAGACGGAAAGCGCGCTTAACGCATATCGGGCGCGACCGGATCTCGTTCGCGAGCACAGCAACATCGAAGCGGCCATCTCGCAGGGCGGGTACGGACGCAAGCAGCTCAACGAGCTCATTCAGAATGCTGCCGATGCCATTGATAAGCCCGGCGGTCGAATCAAAGTAGTTCTGACCCAGGACGCGCTCTACTGCGCAAATGAAGGGCAGCCGTTCACCGAGGCCGGGTTCCGCACGCTGATGCTGTCTCACTCATCCGAGAAGAGGGACGATGCGATCGGTCGTTTCGGTTTGGGCTTCAAATCCGTAATCCAAGTCACCGCTGACCCTCAGATCTTCAGCCGGAGCGGGTCTGTCTCTTGGAGCCAGGAACGCAGCCGCGAAACACTGGAGAAGCTGTACCCCGGTCTCGAAGCCTACCCAATTCTGCGTATAGCGACGCCGGTCGATGCGGCCCTTGAAAGCACCCAGGACCCGGTCCTTGCAAAGTTGATGGAGTGGGCCACAACTGTCGTCAAGCTGCCCCTGTCAGGCAGCATCAGCTGGCTGTCTGACGAAATGACCAACTTTCCGCAAGAATTTCTGCTATTTTCGGACAAAATCGGCTCGCTGGAGTTCGATGACCGCGTTCAGAAATCAGCCGTGACCTGGACCGCCGCCAGGGACGGCGACAAGGTTATCCTCAGTGACGGTAGAAAGAGCGACGCATGGCTCGTCTTCCATCATCAGCACGAGGTCAGCGCACAAGCGGCCGCCGAGGCAGGATCGATCGTCGCCCGTCAGCACGTTGACGTTTCCTGGGCGGTACCAATCACCGGCAACCAGCGCTCCAAACTCGGGCGTTTCTGGAACTACTTCCCCACCCAACACGAGACATCGCTCCGCGGTATTGTGAACGCCGCGTTCAAAATGAACGAAGACCGCCACAGTATGCTCCAGACCCGCTACAACCAGGAGATCCTGACCCGGGCACTCCCGCGGATGGTTGCAGGTGCACTCCCCCGTCTGAGCTCGGAAGATGACCCTGGTCTGTTCTTGGATATCCTCCCCTCCCGCGCAAAGGAGTCATATTCATGGGCAGACGGGGTCATCAACAAACCGATATACGCGATTTTGCCTTTCGTCCCTTGTCTGCCTGACCGGTCTGGAACCCTGCACCTGCCCAACGAGATCAAAATCCAGCCCAGTCTGGACGAAGCGACGCGCCTTACTAACCTGTGGGACTCTTGGGTTCCGCGAGATCGGCCATGGCTGCACCCGGCAGCCTTGCGCGGCCGCGAGCCCCAGGTCATACGAATCCTTGGCGAGGCTAACCTCAAGCGCGCTTCCGTCGAGGAATGGCTGGAGGAAGTCGTCGTAGGTGGCGAGCTTCAAGACTACGAGAACGCCCTGCAACTGGCTGCCCTCATCGACAAGTCCTACAGCGACTACCGGCAGGCGATGCGCCGCAGCCGCATCGTCCTGATGGCCGACGGAAGCGTGCAGCCGCCCATCACGTCTCGAGTCTTCTTGCCTTTGGGCCCGGACGATGAATCGCCGAGCGTTGTCTCCTACGAACTGATGCACCATGGGAGCGCCAACAGTTACCTCCGTTCCCTGGACCTTCAAGCCCAGGACGGCCGGGGAGTCATCAGCCGGGTCGCCAGCGAGGTTGCTCAGGATTACGCGGACAAGGAGCTGGCCGAATCTCTTTGGCGGCTCACCCGGTCGCTTCCTGTCCCGGAGAGCCTCTCCATTGTTAGTGAACGCACGACCCCGGGACGTATTCTGGTCCGTTGCCGGGATACGAAATGGCGTCCACTCGGTGAAGTCTGGATTCCTGGCCCGCTCATCCCCACTTCAAATATTGGAGACGAGCACTTGCTCGTGGATGACCGCTTCCACGGCAATGACCTGCCACTCCTGAAAAATCTTGGCGCACGCACGACCCTGAGCGAAGCCCAAATGACTCGTGACGGTTCAACGTACGAACTTTGGAAGTCGGCCGAAGCAAGCAGGATCTCTTCCGAGTCCCGGACCGGCCCCGCTCCCGTTTCAGAGGCGGGTATTAGGTTCACCCAGGCCTTGACCACCGATGGATTGCACCTTCTCGCCAGCGCTTCTGCGACGACCCGCGCAAAGGTGACACGCGCGCTGTTGAGCCGACCGCAGTATCCGACGAAAATCGAATACACGAGTTCTTTCCGCGGTGCGGAAACCATAGACGGGCCCGACCTGTGGTGGGTCAAGCAGCATGGCTCGCTTGAGACTCCGCTGGGATTGGTAGACACCAAGCGCTGTGTCGGCACCATTGAAGGGATTCCGAGTGACTATCTCCCGCATCCAGGACATGAGGAAGCCATAGCCCTGCGCCTGCCCACGGCCGCCAAGCAGGTCAACTGGACCTACGTCCTTTCTCTGGCTGAAGACAAGCTGCCCACGCAGCAGCTCCATGAGCTTTACGGAGCCCTGGCCCTCCTCGGCGTCCGTGCCCCTAAGGAGCTGGTTGTACCTCTAGGCACAGATCGGAAGACTCGATACTTGACCTCGGAAGTCGTCCTCGCTCTTGATCCTGAAAGCCGCGATTTCCTGGTAAATGTGGCCGCCGCTCCGACACTCTTCACTGGCAACGCAGAGCTGGACGGAGCACTCAAAGACAAGTGGGGTGTTGACGCCACTTCAGTCGAATTCCACACGTCGGTCGATGTGACGCCCTTGGATAATGAAGACGCTCAGAGCATCAAGGCTTTGTACCCGTTCCTGAAACGTGCGGCTGGAGAAGTCGCCGTTCAGACAGTGTGTGTGCCCTGCACGGCGGTTAGCGAGGTTCGCACCAATAGCTTTGATTCCCGGACAGAGGCTACTCCGAAGGCGTCCGTCCTGCAGGACGGTGTGCTCTACTACCGAGCCCCGCAAACAGAACAAGCTCTGCTGACGACGATTCTGGGTGCATTTGGAAGCAACAAATCTGCATCTCAAGTCATGCAGGCGATGCGGCAACTCAAGAAAGACCACGACGCCGCGCTTCGCATCGGACGAGTGAACCGGCAGAAGACGGACGCTGGCAGGTTGGCCGAGCTAGTGGGTCGCGAGACCCTCCTGAAGCTCATCCCCGATGCCGTCATGAAAATGCTGGCTGCCAGGGATCTGGACCTCACCGACGAGCGCCTATTCGAGATCGTCAGCCTTCTGCACGGCAGCAGTCTCCTCAAAGTGCTCAAGCCGGCGCTTTCCGAGGCAGGTATCGAAACACCGGACCAATTCCGAGGCGGCCGTACGGCCCAGGAGTTCGTGAAGGAGCTCGGGTTCTCCCCGGCCATGGCTGGCGAATCAATCAAGAAGAAACCGGAACGCGAGGAGTTCGTTGGACCGGTGGGTTTGAACCCACTTCACCAATATCAGGAGACAACCAGTAAGAAGATCGGCGACCTCCTCGCCGGGAATACCAAGCACAGCCGCGGCTTGGTTCAGTTGCCCACAGGCGCTGGCAAGACACGCGTAGCCGTGGAATCCGTGATCCGAGACATCAAAGCAACGCCGAAGGATGCTCACCGTCTGGTCATCTGGATTGCCCAATCTGAAGAACTCTGCGAGCAGGCAATCGAAACTTGGATGTACGTCTGGCAGGCGGCAGGAGCACCCGGTGAGCGAATGGCGGTGAGCAGGCTTTGGGGTGGGAACAGCGCAATCCGAGAAGAAACCAAGCTCCACCTCGTCGTCGCAACCATTCAAACGCTCGCAAGCATCCAACAGAACCGTCGCTCCATGTACGAATGGATGTCTGATCCCGACCTGGTCATCGTTGATGAAGCCCTGAGGTGTGTCAAGGATGTGAGACAGTCGGGTGGTTTCTTGTCAGTTAGGCAGCCACGGTTTGCGGCTGGTTTTTTGTCTTGAAATTGGCCATCGCGGTGGCCGGCGGCA
>NZ_JBVAYV010000090.1:0-4385 GCF_055412805.1 Pseudarthrobacter kochi | reverse complement strand
AAAGGGGTGTGGTTTGGGGGCGGAGGGAGAGGGGGGGGTGCCCCTTAGGGGGGAGAAGGTGGCCGGGGACCCTCCTTCTATGTCTTTTTCTTGCCGGCCGGACTAGTTGACCTGGTTGATGATGGTCTCGGCAACCTCACGCATGCTCAGGCGGCGGTCCATGGACGTCTTCTGGATCCAGCGGAATGCCTCGGGCTCCGTCAGGCCCATCTTGGTGGTCAGGAGGCTCTTGGCACGCTCCACGAGCTTGCGGGTGGCGAACTGCTCCTGCAGATCAGTCACTTCGCTTTCGAGGGCCTTGATTTCCTCATGGCGGGAGAGGGCGATCTCCAGCGCGGGGATGAGGTCGGCGGGGGTGAACGGCTTGACCACGTAGGCCATGGCGCCGGCGTCGCGGGCCCGCTCGACGAGTTCCTTCTGGCTGAACGCGGTGAGCAGGACCACGGGGGCGATCCTGGCCTTGACGATCTTCTCGGCGGCGGAGATGCCGTCCATGACGGGCATCTTGACGTCCATCAGGACCAGGTCCGGCTTAAGTTCCTCGGCGAGCTGCACGGCCTTCTCGCCGTTGTCAGCTTCGCCGACGACGTCATAGCCTTCGCCCCGCAGGATCTCGATGATGTCGAGCCGGATAAGGGTCTCGTCCTCGGCGACAACCACGCGGCGCGCCGGCTTGGACGTGGGGTTTGACTCCGTCTGTTCTGACACGGGAACTCCTTGGAAAGGTACGGCGGGGACTGGACCATCTTAGGTTGTCACCGCTGCTGTACTGGGACCGGTTATGTTCGATGCGGCGTCACTGGCGCGATTCTGGAATTCAGCCTATCTGCATGTAGAGTAATTCCGCGCACTGGAAGCGATCGCGTTGCTCACAGCACTGTGGCTGGGCGATTATGACACCGGTGTACTCCGCGCCCGAGTGGCGGAATTGGCAGACGCGCCGCACTCAAAATGCGGTATCGAAAGGTGTGTGGGTTCGAGTCCCACCTCGGGCACAGTGTTTCCGCAGGTCAGTGGCTTTTAGGCGTATTTTCGTGTGCACATTGTGCACACTCTCGCCCCTGATCTGATGTTCCGGGTGTGTGGGATCCCGGAAAGACACTGTTCGGTTTGTGGTGGAGCAGCTCGCTACGGCGGGCCGCGTACCGCTCTGCGGGGTCTCATGTTGGTGTTCATCCTCGTTCGTCCTTTCCTTGGGTTTTCGCGTTCACCACTTCATGGCGGCTAGAGCGGCCTACAACATGACGTGCTGATTATTCTTTAGTTGGACCTGGGTTTGCGGCTGGTCCGGATTGTTCTCTCTGATACCTGTTCATGCGGGAATGCGGAGGGAGCGGCATGACATGGCAACTGATCCGGAGGTGATCATGAGCTCGCTGAGCCTGGTCAGCGGGCAGGCCCCAAGGGCGATCTGCAGGAACTCCTGGGCTTTGTGGCCCTGGGCCTTTCCACGAGTTGCGGACGGTCGCGTGGGCGTCGTGACGTGTGCCAGAGTCCGACTGGCAAAACGACTATGTCGACTGCAAGCGGGTGTGAACCGTTCGATCAAACGAACGAGGGAATCCGCAATGGCCTGCAACAAGTATCCGTACCCGAGCCCATTCACCGCCCTGCGCGCCCTGGACGCAATCGTGGCAGTGGGGGAGCCGGGGCAGGCATTCCGCCCGGGCCTACCCGTGCGAGCACTACCACCGCAGGCACCTGACCTCCAAGAAAGTCGCAGGCAGGAAGCTCCCGGAGTGGGAACGTCGCCAGGTCTCGCTACCCGCGCCGTAAACGATCCCAGTCGCTTGTGCCTCCTCGTCCCGACATCGAATGTCCTCCCGGTTGACGGCGGCCCGAAGCTTGTGATCAAACGGCACGACTCTCCGGGGAGCAAGTAGCGCGGCCGCGAGCGGGCGGATACGCCGCTTCGGTCGGGGAGCCGCAGGTGTCAGATGCTCAGAGGTTCTTCTCGGCGTCGTCCGCGGCATAGTCTTCGTCGCCGTTCGTCATGTCGATGGCGCGGTCGACGTTTTTGTTCGACTCGATGCCGGAGCGGACGCAGTTGCCGGACTGCGAGTAGGGCTGGCCGGCGCGGCCCCATCTTGCTTATAGTGCTCTCTTGCCCATTTTTCAGGAGAGGATTTCCATGGCCGCTGAGGACTACTTCGTCCACCGTCACCAGGACACCTTCATCGCGGAGGACCACCTCGATGTCTGGCGTCCCATTCCACACGGAGATAGGAACGCTGTGATCCAGATAGACCAGGCGGACGGGGTTACGGCGGCAGTCGACTACCGGGCCGAAGACGCGCCAGCCCTGGCCCGCGCGATCCTCGAAGCAGTCGGCATCGACTCCCGGACTGAGTTCCTCGGCGAGCTGCCGGACCTGAACGCTGGGTAGCCCCTCATGAGGCTGCGTGATGTCTGGTTCTTCCACAAAGTACTGCAGGTAGGAAAGCCCGAGGGCTACAGGCTGACCAGGAAACACACATGCGCCGTCCTCGCCTTGCGTTCTCAGTCCCCACGACAGACCTGGGCCTGGCTCAAGCCTGTCCCAGCTTCGCGAGAGGCTCGGCAATCGGGCTGCCGTCCCGGTACTGCTTTGGGCACCGCGCCAGCGACCTCTTCAGGACCGCGATCTCCTCATCGCACTGGCTAAGCTTCCAATGGACGATGGTGGCCTGATCCGTGTATCCAAGGGCCGGCATATCGCCCGTCTCATCCCCTTCGGCGCCTTGAATGGCTTTTGTAGCAGAGGACGAGCGCCCCTTTCGAGCTTGCCGTCGCGTTTGAACTGCTTGATGGGCTCAATGAGCTTTAGGTAGTGGACGCCGTCAACCACGCCCCGCTTGAACTGGGCCGCCCGTTCACCGCCGCCGGCCAGGATCCTCCACGTAGCCGCATGTCACTTCCGCAGGAGCGAAGTCCTCTCAGTTATCCCTGTCTGAGATTTCCTTCGCTGTTCGCCGCAATCTGATAGCGGCAAGCCCGATGACGCTGCCTGCTGCGGCCAGGAAGAAGAACAGCACCAGCAGCGGACCAGACATCCCAGGAAAAAGCGGGTTCCGGCCGGTGAGGAAGATCGAAGCCAAGAGGCCCGCCATCGACACGCAAAACGCCAGCCCTAGTACCTTCTGCTTGCGGCCCTGGCGCATCGTCGGCGATCTAGTTGAAGTAGCCATGGATATATTCTATCGTATTGAACGAACCCAACTTGACAGGGTTTGTAAATAACATGGGGGAAAATAACATGAAAGCTCGAAAGATTGTCACAATTCTGTCCACAGGGCTTCTCGTTGCCGGTGGCATCGTTGGCACCTCACTAGTGGGGCCGGAAGAGGCGAAGGCTTCGGTATGTGGTTACTCGCAAGAAATCCGCACCTACAGTTCCATCCTCAGTCTGAACTTGCTTGGTCAGACCCTAGACCCCTTTGGCGGCCAGAAAGTCGTGTCTGTCTACGGTCACTGCGGTCCCACAAACGTTAGGATCGTCACCGAATCACCCAATGGCAACCGTTACGCATGCGTACCCCCGGGTGACAGCTGGCTCGGATTCGTGAACCAGGGCGACAGGATCACTGGCGCCTACTACGTCGGCCTCTGCTAAGGGGCAGGTCCAATGAGTCAGCTAAACGGTTTCAAGCGCTTTTGCGCCGCAATAACGACTGGGGCGGCTCTGGTAGTCTCCGGACTGGTAGTCACCGCCGCGCCGGCATCTGCAGCCGTGTGCGGTTTTCAGGGTGTTGTCACGTCGAACATCGGCGGCAACATACCGCCCTGGGAAGAAGCGATCTATAACCACTGCGGTCCAGGTAACGTCAAGATCAGAGTCCAGTACTACTACGCCGAACGCGACCTGTGCGTGACCCCTGGAGAAACCCGCCTCTATGCAAACCCGAACTTGGGCGGCCTCAACTTTGCATATTACATTGGCGGCTGCTGACCAATACGAATCAGCCGATTCTCTGTAGGGCAAATATTTACTGTGTTACACAGAAAGTATTTATAACCTACTTCTAAATGAAAACTGAAGTGCTTCATCCCCACCGGGATACCCATCGCTCGTGAGTTTGCATTCACGGCATTCTGTGAGTGTCCCACCGGCGGTCCACTATGCCGGTGGGACACTCATATAGGTCTTCGGACAACCGCCAGCCCCGCTTGGAACGGCTCCTTGGATCCGCAGTTGACGCAAGCCGAGGTTCCGGACTGGCCGCATTGTCGAGCTGATTCGTTCGGCAGCGTACCGACTCGACAGGCATGGACTCAATGAGCGGTGCTAGCCGCGTCTTAGCCTTGATCCACCGATCCGCCTGGGCTGATGATCTGGATCTGACTTTTGGCGGTTTTGCGGGCTGAGTGCGTGGTGGGGTGCCGGGCCTCGCTGCCCTTGGGTGTTC
>NZ_JBVAYV010000089.1:0-4525 GCF_055412805.1 Pseudarthrobacter kochi | reverse complement strand
GGAGATCACCAGTTCAACGGCTTCGTCCTTAAACTGCTGCGTGTACTTCTTACGAACGGTCATGCGAGAAAGGGCTCCTAACAAGCTGTCTCACAAAACCATACGGCCGCAACCCGACATGATTGCGGCAGCTTCCGACTTGCCTCTGTCCAGTGCGTGACCGTAGACGTTCAGCGTGATCATGGGGTTGCGGTGTCCGAGCATGTCGGCAGCAACTAGTGCATCGACCCCGTTGCCGATGAGATGGCTGGCGGCGGTGTGCCTCGCCACGTAGCGGTGCTTGTGAGTCCAGCCCATGTCTTTGGCGATGGGCGGTGTCATAGCGTCGTAGCAACAACATTGGCTTGTGCGTCGGTGAAGTCGTCGGGGTCGGGGCTTTGTCCTAAGCGTTTCCAGTGGCGCCCGAGCGGGAATCCTCAACGAGCGGGGCGTGTGCGACTTGACGGCCGGGCAACTTCATCGGGGGCAGCCAAGGTCAGGAGGTGTCCGTAGGGCGTCCCCGAGTGAGACCAAAGTCCAGTCGAGGGTGGCGGCTAGGGCGCTCACGTAGACGTCCCTGACGTGCGACTCGGCTGGCCGCTGATGGGATCCTCGGCTTCCCGAGCGGGTCGTCGGTCCGACGGACGCTGCGCGGCCCGCCGAGCCGTTGATCGCAGCATGAAGATTCCGTAGGCCGTGAACACAACCACGTAGAGGGTGTATATGACGATGTCCGTAGCGGTCACGCCTGTCGTAACCGTTCCATCGGACGTGACGAACCCCGCGAGGTCGATCAATGCGTGGATCACGATCAGAGGCCAAAGGACACCTGTCCGCAAGGTTACCGCGGCGAACCCGAAACCCATTGCCGTGGCGTAGGCCACTTGAAGCAAGGTCGCGATGAGTTCCGCCCCGAACAAGAGGTTCAGCAAATGCATCGCTCCGAACACGATGGATGAGAGGATTGCTGCCCTCCAGAGCCCCGAAGGAGCGAGCACCTGCAAGATCAGACCGCGGAAGAAGACCTCTTCAACGAAACCAATGAGGCAGGCTAAACCCAGGAAAACAACGAATTCTTCGAAGCGCATCCGGGAGATACTGACCATTGCAACCCCGACGACTGGGAGCACTGGAAGTAAGGGAATCCAGTACAGCCGCAAGTCTCTCAGCCGGGGGAGTGCCCGGAACCCGATCTGCCTCCACAATCGCAGCGCGGTCAGAAGCGCAATGGCCAGCGCCGCGAGGATCAACTCTGCGAGTAGCTCCAGAACCGTGGGAGGCACATCCGGTAACACAATAGCGGTGCCGACGGAGGCGACATTCACTGCCGCGATCAACGCCACGATCAGTGCTGTGAAGAAGTACGGGTTTTTCGTGAGGGGTCTTGCGGTCCGCATGATCTCTTTCCCGGTCAAGACCGACACGACATCCCATGGACGGTCAAACAACGTGCACTGTTCGGGTCCGAGTGCGTGCGGCCAAGCTTAGCAGGGGTGTGCTTTCGCCTTCAGATCCCATGCACCCGCCATGGTGCCCATGCCGCTGGACGGCTTCTCGAACCACGGGAGCCGCAACACTCCTCGCCTGGCGGACCAGCGAAGACAACGCTCACCTGTGCGGCCAGATCATCTACATTGACGGCAGATCGGACGCCGTGCTTCGAGGCGACTCGGGCTAGTAGTACCGCAGGGCACAGTGTATACATGACCCGTCATTGCGGGTCATGTATAGAGGAACAGCGATGCATGTACTGGTGGTCTATGAGTCTCTTTGGGGCAACACTGAACAGGTCGCGCGCGCGGTCGCCGACAAATTGGGCAGCGTTGGCACGGTCGACGTCGTGGATTCGGATGCGGCACCCATCACCGTCGACGGCTACGACCTCCTCGTGGTCGGTGGACCAACCCACGCGTTCTCGATGACGCGTGCCGCGACGCGAGCCGAAGCAGTCAAGTCGCAATCGGCCCTGCATGAGCCGGCCCGAGGCATCCGTGAGTGGCTCAACCTACTCGGCAGGCCTTCTGCTGCCATCCCCGCTATCGCGTTCGATACTCGCGTGGACAAGCCGCGGATGCCCGGCTCCGCAGCCAAAGCGGCAAAACACGAACTGCGTTCGATGGGATTCGGAACGACCGTGAAGCAGGAAACCTTTCGTGTCCATGGCTACGAAGGTCCCCTCCTCGATGGGGAGTTGGAACGCGCGAGCGCATGGGCGGACGAGGTAATCGCAGCCCTCGGCCTGGGCTCGCGAGCTGACCGATAAGCCCCTTGGTGCCCGGTTTCCACTGCTGCGGGTCACGCAACATGCATTTTGCGTGCATACGCGATTGCCGCTACCAGGCTGGCCACCACCACGACGGCGACCATCACCATCGGGATCAATCCGTCTATTTCCCCGGTCGCGGCGATCAACAGCATCGCGGCGATGATGCTGGACCCCATCAACACCGAAAAAACTAGAGCCGGTACGGTCAACACAAGCCCCGTCTTGTTCCCCCTCAGAGCGAGCACACCGATGACGATCATGCCTGGCAGGACTACCGAGAGGTCAATGACATGGATGGGGCTCACTATCAGCCCGGCTGCTGCAAGGCTCGGCGGTACCTGACCGGTGACAGTGGCTGGAACCAGCTCGCTCAACCACAACAAAGCGAATAGTGCACCGGTCCCGATTAGCACCCAGGCTGCGAACAGTCGGGTCGGGCCACTCGGGTAGACGAATGCGCGCTCTTTGGACGAGAGCGCCATGACCAAGGTGAAGAAAACGAGCCCCAAGATCGCGACGTACACGAGAAACAAGCGGCCGAAGTGCACGGCGAAGGCATAGACGATGTAGGCATACAGGAGATAGAGCAGGGTGCCCGTCCACCACTGTGCTGCCCCAAACGAGCCAGCACGCATCCGGACCGCGCTTACCACGAGAACGACGACCGCTAGGAGGTTGCCAATGTCTTGCCCTCGCGCCTGCAAGACCCAATTCTCGGTTTCTTCCTGGTACGGCCAAGAAGCGACCAAGCCCAGCACACTTGCAACCGTGACGAGCACAGCGATGACCAGGGACATGCCGATGAGCAACCTGCTGTGCGGTGGAGCGGAGGCGTCGGAGCCGAACGTGTTGGGGTCCATGACGTAGAGCCTACTGAAGGGGATCGGTCGGCACTGACGCCGACACTCTGTGCGAAGGCTGGGCCCGCACGAGGAGTCGAAAAAACGTCGGCCATTATGGGCGGACGAAAACTCCGCACGCACCCGGTAGATGATCGCTGTCCGAGCGCTCCGCACCGCTACCCAGCTGACACAAAACCCGAGTCGAAACCCTTCAGCGTGGCGCGCGTAGACGGATTTCGCGAATAATCACACCGGGTCTGCCCACCGAATAGCGAAAAGCCCTCGGACTGGGTCTATTCCTGCAAGAGACCGAATGCTTGGTCGAGGCAGCCTCTGCCCTGCCGGCTAAGGGGGGAGCCGCATCCAACCTGACACTTCGGAACTAAGTTGACGAAATATCAGCCATCAGCACTCTAAAGGCGGGCTCACAGACTCCGGTAGTGCCATACTTCTGCCCTCGCGGCCGGCCCCAATTCCGGAGAAGCCCTGCTCGGGTTCCCTTCGTGAGGTCCGGCAGATAAAGGGCAATCCTCACTTAGAGCTGCACCAGGCATACGGAGAAATCGTCCAGAGCTTTTCTGCAGGGCGGTTGCTACCCTCGCGGCGGTCACGGGCTGCCTGCTGGCTTCGGCCTTGATCTGTAGGAAGGCGCCGAGGCCGTGGAGGCCGGCGTGGGTGCCCACCTTGGCTCGGGCAGAGGGGCAGCCGTCGAAGCTGCCGACGGGGTGGGGGACGTCGTGGATGCTGAGGCGGCACTGAGGCCCGCGGCGCCATGGCGCCGGCGGCCAGAACCGCTGCTGCTCCCACGCCGAGACGGGTCTTCAATTTGGGGTTGTCGGCATTTCTACCTGTTTCTTTCCGCTTTCGAATCGTTTGCGGGCCTAGGTATTTATGCGACCTCAGCTACTGCCCGAGTCGATGCTGGGGGATAACTGAAAGTGATCTCCTGGTTCCTTTGACAGGACTTGCCACATAACGGCCGCCGGCCGCCGCCGTGGTCGTCGTCGTCGGGATGGCAGCGGCTGCCGTGGCCGCCACCGCCGCGGCGGCGTCTCTCAGCCGAGCTTGAGCCGGTTGGCCGGCGGGAGGCTGTGGTTGGCGGCCAGAATCCGGAGCGCATCCATCGCGGTAGTCCGGTCGGCTGAATCCAGCAGTTGCCAGGACCGGTGCCCGGGATCGGCGAGCTCCTTGTGCAGGGTCAGGATACGTGACTTGTCGCTGCCCTTCATCAGGGCCGCAGCGGCCAGCGGGGACTTGATGGTGGCACACAGGACGACGGCGTCATCGAGGTGCCGGTCCTTGTCGCGGGAGTCTTCGCGGTAGGCGGCTGCGCACGTCAAGTTGTTGAGACAGTTTCGTAGTTGATTCGGGTTACGCGGCCAGGGTTTCCGGGTCGCGGGTTTGATGGGCGGTATGGGCCGCTGCCGGTGGAATGCCG
>NZ_JBVAYV010000088.1:0-4875 GCF_055412805.1 Pseudarthrobacter kochi | reverse complement strand
ATGCACCGCCTCACCCACAGCACAGCACCCACAGGCCACGGCAGTACCAACTTCACGGAAACGCAGTACCAACAACTCGGACTACCGGTACCAACTCACGCTATCTGGCAGTTATGCCCTCTTTTCGACATGGAGCCATAGCTGCAAGCAGATGGGTGTCATTCAGGACAATCACATGTAGTTTGTTGCTTCATCAGCTTGGATCTTTGCTGCACTTCCTTGTGCAGCACTGACGGTCTGGTAGGGGGACAATATGGTTCGCAGAGAAGGTCTCAGCTTTGGCAGCAAAACGTGCGCCGGCAGCGCGGTGTTATCCAGACAGAAAAGGCGACGAAGAACGCGTTCGTGACGCCATTCATTTCGACGATTCTTGGCTACGACGTCTCCAATGCCATGGAAGTCGTTCCGGAATTCATCGCAGACGTGGGACTCAAAAAGGGCGAGAAATCGACTACGCGACCGTCAAGGACGGCGAAGTCCAGATCCTGATCGAGTGTAAGGAGTCCAGTGAATCCGTCAAAATCGAGCACGCGTCGCAGCTTTTCCGGCACTTCGCCGTAACCAACGCTCGCATTGCGCTCCTTACCAACGGCGAGGTCTATCAATTCTTCACGGACCTTGATGCCCCGAACGTATGGACGCGAAGCTATTCCTCATGCTCGATTTAAATGACATCGATCAAATGCTTATCCCCGAACTGCAGAAACTGTTCAAGGATGTTTTTGACCTTGATTCGATCATCAGCGCGGCCGGCGAGCTGAAGTACATCGGCGAGCTGAAGCGGACCTTGGCCGCGCAGTTCAAAGAGCCAGAAGACGAATGGGTCAAGGTCCTCACTGGACGTTTTTATTCTGGTCCATACACCCAAAAGGTGCGGAAACAGTTCACCGCCTTGGTCGCCAAGGCATCGAAGCAGTTTCTGAATGACCAGGTGAACGAGCGCCTGAAGAAGGCCCTCGGCAACCTGGGCTTCCCCCAAAGCGAGGAAGCTGCAGCGGCGGCTAGCGTCACCAGCGCTCCAGTGGCCGAAGCGGACCTGGCCGAAGCTGATGGGCTGGAGACGACGATGGAAGAGATCGAGGGCTACCAGATTGTGAGGGCCATTGTTTGCAGCGAGGTGAAGCCAGCGCGAGTAGTTCAAAGGGAGGCCAAGTCTTACTTCGCAGTGCTGCTGGACGATAACAACCCCAAGCCCATCGCACGCCTGCACTTCAACCGGACTCAGAAGTACATCGGTCTCTTTGACGTCAACAAAGAAGAGACCCGAGTTCCCATTAGCTCTCGAGGAAATCTACGAGCACGCTGAAGCGCTGAGGGCGAGCGTCAAAAATTACCTATGACGACCATGCCATATGGAGTTACGCCAGCACCGCGGGACTAAAGAATATACTTCCTTTTCCCTGGTTCACCCTCAGGGTGAACTTACCACGCGGGAAGCCCCGCCCGTCTTGCTGTCGGTCGTTTAGCTGGCTTGCTCGCCCAAAGCGCGGGTCGTGGCATCAGTTGAGATGTCCCGGCCCTCGCCTTGAGCGTCATCGCTCGCGCTCTCGCGCTCCTCAAGAATGGATACCTCGATTTCAGGAGCCTTCCAAGGAATGTCGAACTTTTCAGTCAGCCCAAGCATGCCCACAACCGCGGCCGCTTGATGGCGACAGAAGTCGTAGAGGGTTTCTAACGCTTCCGAACCCTCCACCGCGTGGGCGTAGTCCGCTGTAGTGTCAACGACACCAGTGTTTAGGAACAGCGAACCGATGGTAACGGTGAATCCGGCTTCCTTGGTCGCGCCATGCAGAGTCCCAATGACCACTCGTCCGTCGTCAGTTACTTCGTCCCTAGAGTACGAGGCATCCCACTGCAGATGCTCCTCGGCATCATGGTAGGAATGCGCTTCAACGCTGAGTACCTTCGGGTCTACAAGAATGAAGGCCTTGTTGAATGTACTCATGGTCTCGGCTGAACTAGTTTCTTGAGGTGGTCCACGTCCTGGTACCGTTCATGGACGTGCGCACTCCGGGGGCCGCCGCTATTGATATAAGCGTTACGGATCAGTTGCCCGCGGGAAGGAGCGCTGGCCGGCTCTTCGACTTCGATGTCGAGAACAAGACGTGCACCAAGTGCATGGAGGGTTTTTGCAAGGTTGCGGACCGTGATGTTGCGGTCTCCCGCAAGTCTGGCCGTGACCTCGCTGCGGGAAATTTTCAGCATTCTGCCGAGCTCAGATCGCCCAACGTTCGCTTTTTCCATCGCGAGGGCAATCAGCTCACTGGCATCCACCATCGCGGCTTCCTCGGCGTAAACCGCCCCAAATGCGGCGTCCCCCACAGGGAAGACGTTTGACGTCTCCATAGCGCCTCTTCCTTTCAGTTCCCGTTCCACTCCCAGAAGATGTTAATGGCCTTCTGGATCTCCGTGTTCACTCGGCTATTCGCCGGTTTTTTCCGCCCGTGAGTTGCGTACCAAGTCACTTGGTGGCGGACCATATAGAGCCGGTAATTGTCCGCTTTAAGCTCGAAGACATCGACGTCGTCGCGCTTGTCGAGGTGCCTCAGGTTCTCCGGACTCTTGATGTTGTGGTGGTCTCGCAAACGTTCGAAGTACCGTAAGTACCTCGCCCGAAACCGTAGATCCAGGCCGCCCAAAAACTCCTCCGCATCACACGCCCCCGATCTACGAATCATTGCCAGGACGGTATCGCAGTCCGGCAATAGACGCTTACAGTGCCCGTGTTCAGTCATAACTGAACAACCGCTTTCAAGGTATCACAGGTGTCAAAGCTTGGACGTATCGGTCTGGTCACGCTTCTGAAGCCCTTCCCCAATGAGCCCGCTGGCTGGAATCGGCCGGGGCAGAGACCACCAGCATAAACCGGGGATCCGACATCCCAAGTCATTGCCATCTTTTTAGCTTCGGCCATGAGCGACATGCTCCCCCGCCGAGACCCACCACTCCACCGTTGTTTTGTCGTCGAGCCTACGGTTGGCCCCGTTCTGCCCTGATGAGTGAGGAACCACGAACGCGCGGCTCCCCTATCGTCCACGGTTGCAATCCATACCCGGGCTTGGGAAGTCCAAGAGCCTCGGCATAATTCCGGGCGACGCCGCAATCGACTTCTACGACGGCTTTCACGGCACGCCCCAACTCTTCGACAGTCCCATACGTCGCGTCTTTCTCCACTGGAGATCCACACGATGTGAGACCCAATACTCAGCGCGACGGCGACCACTGCTGTCTTCTTCTATTCGTTCCCCCATTGACCCGAGGACGTCAGCCCCAGCGCCAACATGTTCCTTAGCCTAGACCGGGCGCTCGATATTTTGTGACCGCGATGCCAAGGGCCGAATGTCACACCGTGGCCCAAGAATGTCCACGAACCGAGTTTTCGCGGGGAAAGATTTCGCTGAGCGCGGGAGGCGCAATCAGTGGCTGGTCGTCTAATGCTGGTCGGCCTCGATACAGCCGGCCTCTATATCCTGTAGCAGCCGTTCGAACTCGGGATGTTCCTTGCCAATAGCGGCGCTGAGGTCGTTATCCCTGAAGAGTGTAAAGTCGCTCCTGCCCTTGGTCTCGGCAAGCGTCCGGCAGGTCGATTCCTGACGCTCCACGGCCGCTCCTGCCCTGTTTTGTCCTCAGTTTGACGGACCTGAATGCTACGCGTTGCTGCTCCCTGAGTGAAACGGTGGTACTTGACAATCAGTACAACTATGGCGCTCTCAAGCGCGAAGACGTCTGCCAGTGGTGCGCCCACTCCAGAGAAACGAGGGTAGCTTCTAAACCTCCGCCACCGGAGCCGCGAACTGGGGCCTCATACAACTGCGACTAAGCCCCACCAGTCAGCAGTGAAGCGCGCCTCCCCTGCTCCACAACTTGGCCGGCCGCCATCACCACGACGAGGTCCGCGTCGCGGATCGTGGAGAGGCGGTGCGCGATCACAAATGAATGCCGGTCGGACCGCAGCGCGCGCTCATCGCCTTCTGCACCAGCCCCTCCGTCCGGATGTCCTTGGACGGAGGTCACGTCCATGGATCGGCACCGAAGGGCGGGCCAGGAACGACCGGGCAATGGTCAACAGCTGCTTTCCTCCGCCCACACGTTCGACCCCTCGTCCTCAAGCCCCGTGTCGTACCCCTCAGGCCGGGACCGCACGAACCGGCCCACATTCGTCGCCCGCGCCGCCATCATGTCGTCCTCCGAGGCGCCGGGCCGCCCATACGCAACCTTGTCCCCGATAGTCCCGCCGAACAGCCACGTATCCTTCAGCACCATACCCACCGAGGAGACGTCCGCGCCGTCAAAGGCCGCTCACGAATCCTGGATGAGCAACAACGCCCCGGGCTTGCGCCGCCTCACCAGGCCGGGGAGCCGATGTCGGTCAAGGCTTTGAGGCGATAGCGCTTGCGAACCCGCATTTTTAGGTCGTCGTCTCCGTATACTTCGGACGCCATTGTGAGGAGTCCGAGGTCTTCGAGCTCCTTCGTGGCCCGCGTCCAGGTGTCATTAGACATGCCATATTGGGTCTTTCGGTGGCCAGCCATGACTTCTCCGTTCTGGCCCGTTCCCCCCGTGAGCTCGCGGAGTGCTAGGTATACAGCTAAGGAACGGCCATTTAGCTTGAGAATCCATCCGTTTGCCCACAGTTCGATGGGAAGCGTTACGTAGCGCCGCTCGAATCTCGCGCCCCATTCTTCCCCTGTACCGTCTGGCCTCAGCAGAGTGACGTTTGGAATGTTCCCTGGCTCAAACTCGCGCCGAATCAAGCGCTTTGTTGGCTCTTCAGAATTGAGAGTGTAGTTTCGGTCTGAATCCGCCGGATTCGAGGAGTGATCTGGCGATGTAGTTGGTGAGGTTGCGGAAGCCGAGGGCGGAGCCGCGGAGGTG
>NZ_JBVAYV010000087.1:0-5014 GCF_055412805.1 Pseudarthrobacter kochi | reverse complement strand
GAACACCCAAGGGCAGCGAGGCCCGGCACCCCACCACGCACTCAGCCCGCAAAACCGCCAAAAGTCAGATCCAGATCATCAGCCCAGGCGGATCGGTGGATCAAGGCTTAGCCGCTGCCCTAGCGTGGAAGACATGAACATTTCACTGCAGTACTCGCAAATCACCGTCAATGACCTCGACGAGTCGCTCTCGTTCTACCGGGACGTGCTCGGCCTGGAAGTGCGCAACGACGTCGGCTCGGACGGGCAGCGCTGGGTCACCCTTGGCAGCGCGGCCCAACCTGATCTGGAGCTCGTGCTGTCCGTTCCGCACGCCGGCCGCTCCCAGGACGACGGCGACGCCCTCCAACAACTCCTCGTCAAGGGCGCCCTCCCCGTCCTCGTGTTCCGCACCGACGATCTCAACGCCACGTTCGAGGCCGTCCGGGCATCCGGCGCGGAGGTCCTCCAGGAACCCATCGTCCAGCCCTGGGGCCCGCGCGACTGCGCCTTCCGCGACCCGTCCGGGAACATGGTCCGTTTCAACCAGGCGGCCTAGTCCCGCACTTCACGGCGGGCCGCCGTCGCGTTCGGTCCGCGGCCCGTTCTCGCCGCGTGATAGCCCCTCTTCTTTCCGGTTGTGACCCGGTCCACACCGCCGGCACCCGCTGGTCACGTGCGGGCTGTGCCTGCCGTGCCGTTCAGGTCAGGACTCCCACTGTGAGAACTCCACCTTTCCAGGCCTGAACGTCGACGGCGGGATGGCCGGGTTCATGCGAGGGCAGTGCTGTGGCTGCTCGGAGGCATTCGACTGTGGAAGGCCGTGCCGCCGGCTCTTAGCCTGAGGGCAATGGCCGGCGTGCTGGCGCGCTGAGAGTCGGCTCAGTCATCTCGTCATCCCTCGCGTTCAGTGACGAGGGACTCGGCTCGGGTCCTGATGCCGCGCATCATCCGGCGGTTCATCGCGAAGTCGCCGAACTCCAGCAGGACCACGCTGAGCGACGCGCTCAGAGGAGCTCGCCAGTCGTAGAGGGCCTGGATGCGATTGACGAGGCGCGTGCCGCCATCGCTGGACGGCGTCAGCTGCCACGACCACGTCGAGTCCGGCTTCGTCCACAGCAGCCAGCGATCGACCTCGAACGAATCGACTCGGAACGCAGTCCGCTCCGTGGGCTGCGGCTTCGGCACCATGGGCACCCACTGTCCGACGTGCAGGTCCTGCCAGGCAGGTTCGATGGTCGTGGCACTCCGGTGGCCGCGGCTGTCGAGCAGGTCATGGCTGTACCACCCCGCACGGGTGCAACCGATCTGCACAAGCCACGGCCAGACCAGTGGCGACGGAGCGGCGATTGTGATCGCGAGGGTGCGTTCATCGTCCCAATACTCGCTCTGCCACACCCACCCGATCAAGTGCCATGACCGGGCTCGAGGTAGGTGATGTCGTCAGTGTGGAACTCGAGGTAGTCGAAGCTGGGTGCGTCGGCGGGATGCCACCGGGCCCTGCCGAACGCGCCGATACGCCGGCCGTCGAAACTGCGGTAGTCGGTGACGGGGGTGGACCAGGTTCTCGGCGTGAAAGTGCGGCCGTCGGGCGATGCCGCCAGCCGGTCGTCGGAGGCGAAGTCGACGAGTTCGTGGTTGTCGTTGAACGTGAGCACGGCGCTCACGGTGTGACCGGCGTTGGTGAACGTGGCACTCACGTGGCGATCGTCGATGGGTGTCCACTCGATGGGCGCGTCGACGAGCACAGCGGGCGCCAGCACGCACAGGTCATTGAGCAGCGTCACCGTCTCGGCCTGGTCTATCTCCGGGCCATGGGCATCGACGAGGGTCAGCAGCGATGCGAGCCGCACCTGCATCGTCGCCGCGGGGCCGACGTAGGCGTGGAGGATGTCGGTGGGGAGCCCCTTCATGGTCGCGTCCATGAAGAACACCCGGCTCGGCTCGGGACCGAACGTGTTGGTCTGCTCCCCGGTCCACCGCATCCACGGCTTGTCCGCGCCTGCACGGATACGACCCCTGATGTCAGCCCGGAAACCGACCACGTGAGGCCGCCCGACCGCACCTGCGGCGCGCACGTAGTCGGCCACGGGCAGCGGCAGATGGGCCAGATCGAAGTCGGTCACCAGCGAGCCGGGAGGCCCGGCAACCGACAGCGCGGACCGGACCGTTTCATCGGCGAGACGCCGGGACCGGGCCCGGAAGCTGGTCGGACCGTTCGCGCGGAACCCGTACACCGCGGCGAGCGCCAGCAGCACGTTGGCCGCTGTTCCCGCCTTGGCGTCGGTCCACGACGTGACGACTACCGCCTGGGAGACGACCGCAGCGAGCCCGGCGACCGCCCACCCCCAGCGGAGCCCGGCCAACAACATCACACCGGCTGCGACCACCACGACCGCGGCGACCAGCCAGGCGACACCCATCGACGCGCTGATCGGCTGGGTGAGCTGCGACACGTCGGCCCACCCGAATCCCTCCACCACACCCATCAGGTGAATGAGGCCGTGGATGACCACGATCAGGCCAACAGTCCAACGAATCAGTGTTCTCATGATGTCCCTCCTGCGGACGAGATGGTGTGTGGACGGCCGAGCACCGCGGCGAACGGGACGGCAGCGAGGACCAGACCGACTGCGGACCGGGCCGGGGGAAAAATGGTCGCCACCAGCGGGGGTGGGATCGTCCGGGTGCGCCTGGCGGAAGCGGTTGGCAAGCTCAAGACCGGTCCCGCAGCACCGCTAAAATGAGGCGACCTATTCAGGACGTGACCGCGCGGGATCTCGGGGACGTCGCGCTCGGCAACTTCAAGAGAAGATCCGCGGGATGCGATCTGAACAGCTTTCATCGTGAGGGGCCTTTCATCAGCAGCCTGTAAGACCGGAGCCAAGTGCGCCCCGGAGGCGGAGCCGGACGGAAATCAGCCCTTCGATGACGCGGGCGGCGCAGGTGCCACCGAGGTCGATCACATCACGGTGACCAGGATCTTTTCAAGAGCCGGCGAACGGTCTCCCGGACCCGGATGGCTTCGGCGCAGCAGCACGAACAATTGCTTGACACAACTACGCGGTGGCATTTGACTCATCTTGTCACATCCACTTTTTGGAGGAACAAGTTGAACGCACCCAGAAAATTCGCTGCACTCTCGCTGGCCGTCTTGCTGACAACTGGCGCAACCGCCGCTGCTCCCGCCTTTGCTGTGGGCGAGGGCCCCAATTACGGTGGCAACGAAACCATCAATACCTCGATCCTGCGCTCCTACGACGAGGTGGTCGCTGAACTAAAGAAGCAGGACGCCCGCCAGTCCGCGCTGGAGCTCGAAGTGATCGGCCAGTCGGTCAAGGGCCGTGACCTGTACCTGGCGAAGTACATTACCAACCCGGACAACCCGACCATCCTCTACCTGACGCAACAGCACGGCAACGAACAGCTGACCACGGAGGGTGCGCTGGAGTTCATCAAGCACCTGGGCACGGGCAAGGCCCAGGGAGTGCTCGACGGCGTGAACATCCTGGTGGTACCCATGCTCAACCCCGACGGTGCCATGGGAGACGTCGACTTCGCGCTGGATGATTACATCGCCGACGGCGGCAGGACGCTGACGCGGACCAATGCGAACAACGTGGACCTCAACCGCGACCACGTGAACAAGCTCGAGCCGGAGACGCAGGCGCTGCACGATAACGTGATGCGTGCCTACGACATCGACTACATGATCGATCTCCACCACCAGGGGACGCAGAGTGAAAGGGACGGGGAACTGGTGTCGGGCTCGATTCTCTACCCCACCACCCCCAACGTCGACCCGGCCGTGCTTGAAGGATCCAAGCGCCTCGGTTCCGTGGTGTTCGACGCCGTCGACTCCACCGGGTGGGGCCACCTTGGCAGGTACGTCGGCGGAGATGCCGAAACCATCAGCCGCAACGGCATCGCGGTGGAATACGGCATTTCGACCCTCCTGTTCGAGATGCGCGGAATGTCGGACAACACCAGGGACTCCGCCGTGCTCGGCCAGAAGAGCAACGGCTACCTGATCAGGCAGACCGTGGTCACCCTGGACGCAACGGCCCGGGCCATTGCCGACGGGTCGATCGCCACCGCCGACACGTCCTTCTGGGACACCCTCGCAGAGCAGACCACCCGCACCTCGGAGTAGGTTCCCCGCGAACTGCCGCTGGGGGGTCCCGGAGGGCCGCGCCCCCAGCGGCAGTCCCCTAATTCCACCCGGCCGCACGGGCCGATCCACTGGGTGGGCGACGCGGACTAGCGGACCGCGTTGTTGGCGTTCACACGACCATGCGCCCAGTAGGTGCCCGTGCCGGGAAGTCTGTCGGCGGTTGTCTCGATGTTTGCGCGGACTGACATGTTCGTGGCGCCGGCGTGGGAGCTCCAGGCGAGCGCGGCAGTTGCCGCGACGATGGGTGAGGACATGGAGGTCCCGTTGCCGAGGTCGTAGCCGAAGGAGCGGTTGTTCTGCGTCCCGAGGACAAACGTGTGGTTTGGGAATGTTGAGTAGATATTGACTCCGGGTGCTGCGGCGTCCACCCAGCTGGCTCCATAAGTTGAGAACGATGCTTTGGCGTCGGTGTTGTCGGTGGCGGCGACGGCAATGACGTTGGGGTATGCGCCTGGGTAGATCTTGCTCTGGTTACTGCCGTTGCCTGCTGCGGCAACGAGCACGACGCCCTTGCTCCAGGCGTTGTTGACGGCAGCTTCGAGGGTGCGTGATGCCCGCACCCCGAGGCTCATGTTGATAACCTTCGCACCGTTATTGACGGCCCAGTTGATGCCGTTCGCAAGGCTCGAACTGGAGCCAACCCCGCTGTCGTTGAGGACTTTGCCGTCCAGGATGGTGCATCCCGGACACACGCCGGCAACTCCAACCGTGTTGTCGGCGGTGGCGGCGACGATACCGGCCACGTGCGTGTGGGCTGCCGCGCATTTCTCGGGCAGTGGGCCCTCTTAAAATGGGGGTCTACTGAAAGTAGAGATCAGCATGACCGCATCACGTAGACGATTTACCCAGGAGTTCAAAGAC
>NZ_JBVAYV010000086.1:0-5050 GCF_055412805.1 Pseudarthrobacter kochi | reverse complement strand
GCCGCCGGCCACCGCGATGGCCAATTTCAAGACAAAAAACCAGCCGCAAACCGTGGCTGCCTAACTGACAAGAAACCACCCGACTGTCTCACATCCTTGACACACCTCACTCACATCCTTGACACACCTCATGGGCAAGGCAGTGATTTTCGTCCACATCCTGGCCGTAGAAGGCCTGTCCTCTGATCCGGGCCTGGTGAAACTGTTCGAGAGCATCGATTCCATCTTGATCGCGACCGTGTTGCTCATCGTCGGCTTTGGAGTCTGGGAGCTGTTCGTGCACGACCTCGATCTTCCGCCGTCGCTGACCACCACCTCCTTTGATCATCTAAAGGGGCGGATAGCGGGCACCCTGGTCCTGGTCCTGGCCGTCCGATATTTGGAGCGCCTCATTTCCAAGCCCTCACCCGAGGAGATCCTGGCCCTAGGCATCTCGACCGCACTCGTCGGCGGCCTGCTTTTCGTCTTCGCGACCTTTCGCCGTTCGCATTGACGCCGTGCTGCAGGATTGCATCTGCCAAACATTCCATCCATGCCCGGGCTACCGGATGCACGAGACCCACACCTCGGACTCGAGGCACCTACGATGGCGCAGATAAGGTACCTCGTCGGGCAAGTTGGTCGCCTCATCCGGACACGACAATGCGCGAAATCGGACACGCTCGGGTCGGGAGACCCGCAGACCGGTGGGCGACCGCTAGTCGGGCGTATCGTTCTGCCCTCTTTGGGTGAGCCGCGGTAGTTGCCACCTATGCAGTGCAGGTGGGAAAGACATTACCGGATGAGGAGGAAGAGCTGGATGCCCTACTCCTAATGATCAAGGGTGACCGTTTGTTCCTGCGCTGGTATTTGGCATTGACGTTTGGAGTGCGCCCAGCAGAGGCGATGGCGATCCGATGGAAGGACGTGAACCTCAACGTCGTCGGGATCGATGGAAAGAGGTGGGGTGAACTGACCATTCGGGGGCAGCTCGACAATAAGGGCGTCTACCTGCCACGGACCAAGAGCAAACGGTCCCGGAAACTGAAGCTCCCGCCGGACGTTGTCGGCCGTTTCGATGACCACAGGCTAGCTCTCGTGGCGGAAAAGGCGGACTTTGAGGCGGCTGGTGGTGAATGGGATGAGTTTTATCAAGAGGGTGAACATCATGATTTCTGTTTTCGCCGTCCCGGCGGCAAGAAGCTCACGGTCTCCACTGATACTGTCCTGTGGCAAAACATCGCCAAAGACATGGGCTGGACTCACAAGCACCGCTACGTGGCGAGGCACACCGCCGCCAGCCATCTCATCGGCAACGGGGTCGATGCGCTAGTTGCTGCCGACATGCTCGGACACCGCAACCCCATGATCACGCTGAACGTCTACGCTCACGCACTGGACAGAGGCAAGTCGGAAGCTGCCGCAATCATGTCGGGTGTCATGGAAAGGTCTGCGGCTCGTGGGCATGCTGCCGTGCTGACTGCCGGAGAGACTATGAGCCTTGAGGACATCCGCGAGCAGCTCGTCATCCTCGGGCTAAACACCTCGGAGATAGACGCCAAGATCGATGCCGAGAAAGACGAAGCACGCGAGTACCGCCCTAGGAGGACGGCACGCAGGGTCTAGCTCAGCCGGAGCTAACCGTGAGCCACGGGGACACTCAGCGTCCCACGGACCGCGTCCGAGCTACGTGAGCTGCGCTCGATCAAGCGCGAATCGGCGCGGAATAAGGGAAATGTTCTCGTGTGGATATGTCTCATGAAGATCCAGCGGATCGTTCCGGCAAGCCGGCCCAGGGGATCCTCGCGGAAGCGGAAGCGGAAGAGGGAGTGGTCGTGGACGCCGGCCAGTGCCGCGGGATGGAGTGCCTGCATCAGGAGGGCCCGAATGCCCGCCACAATCGTTGGCATATCACCATGGACGGCCCAGACCGCCGAGCCTGGTAAGTGGTAACCGGGATCGTCGCCTTCCGCCAGCCGGGGCACCCACTCCGGGACTGTGTCCCGGGTCCCGGTGAAGGTCTGTTTGAGTTTTGCCTGCCATTCCCTGAGGAGGTTGCGCATACTCCATTCTCGCCCACTGCCGCCAGGCCCGATACTTGCCCCGGATCCCGGTACTACTGGGCCACCACTCGACTTTGAAGGGGGGTACTTTGTACGGTTCACAGGCCACCTCGATTGTGGTCCCATAAGAACGTTGGTCCGCGAAATTTGGGACTGGCGAACAGGATCCGGGAGTCACATCGTGGGAAAACACTGGGGAAACTCGTCGAGTGAGCAAGCAACTAGAGCTCGGATCATTGCCGTGCGATGTCTGTCCGGCGGTTTTTGCCTCTCCTTGGCGGTGCTGACTTTCGGAGTCCAAGGGCTGTCCGGCACCGGGGCCGCCGTGGTCCCGTCCCAGGCCCCGGCCTCCGGCGTCGTGGGGCCAGGCACCCTGGATCCGGCCGCTGCCGGCATTGCCACGGCTGCGGGAACGGGCGCCGTCGCCACGTCAGCATTCACCGCGGACCCGACGGCGCTCGTGGCCTACGCCCGGTCAACGGTCCAGACGACGTCCAGGGACGGCGTTCCCGGGGAGCTCAATGTGGCGTCAGCCGGGCTGAAACGGCCGGCAGAAGGCTTCCTTATGGCTCCCCTCGAATCACTTCACGAGACTTCACCCTTCGGGCTGCGGACCAGCCCCATCTCGGGGTCAGCCGGCGAATTCCACTGGGGCCAGGACTATGCCGCCGAATGCGGCACCCGTGTCTACGCCGCCGACGCCGGAGTGGTGCGGGCAGTCGGCTGGCACCCGTGGGGTGGCGGAAACCGCGTGGAAATCGATCACGGCAACGGGCTCATCACCACCTACAACCACCTGGAGGCCATCGCCGTCAAGAAGGGTGACTCGGTCCGGGTTGGCGAGGTCATTGCGCGGGTGGGAACAACCGGGTCTTCCACCGGCTGCCACCTGCATTTTGAGACCATCCTGAACGGATCCCACAGGAACCCGCACGACTGGATACTTCTTCCGATCGTGCAGACGGACCAGCTGGGCACCATCGAGATGACCAGCTACGCTCCCGACGCCGGTCTGCCTTCCAACTCGACCCTTGGCTGGGCTGTCCCGGTGTCCGATGACGGGAGGCACGAAGTCGCCGGCGGCTCGCAGGAAGCACCCGTCGCAGCGATGCCGCGAACGCCGTACCTCACGTCCGCGTCAGCCGCGCCCACCCCGTCCATCTGGGATGGGCTGTCGCCGACGAAGACGAGGTCCGATACGCCCATACTTGAACCCACCCAACCGGCGGGCGACTCTTCGAGCGCGACCACCGCGCCGACGGGCCCCCAGCCGCCCAGCGACACACCGCCGCCTTCGGAGCCCGGCACCACGGCGCCGCCACCACCGGAACCGCCGACGTCGACCCCGTCGACCGAGCCCACCGCGCCGGCGTTGCCGCCGCCGGTCGTTGAGCCGGCCCCGCCGCCGCCCGTCGTCGAGCCCCCACCGCCGGTTGTTGAGCCCCCGCCGCCGCCCGTCGTCGAGCCCCCACCGCCGGTTGTTGAGCCCCCGCCGCCGCCCGTCGTCGAGCCCCCACCGCCGCCCGTCGTTGAGCCGGCCCCGCCGCCGCCCGTCGTTGAGCCGGCCCCGCCGCCGCCCGTCGTTGAGCCGGCCCCGCCGCCGCCCGTCGTTGAGCCGGCCCCGCCGCCGCCGCAGGAGCCCACCGTGGCACCTGCGCCGCCGGCGCCCACCGAGTCCACGAACCCGTCGCTGACTCCTGGCCCGTAGCAGGCACAAACCCATACCCCCGCGCGTTGGTATCGAAGGACAGTCGTGACCACTTCCGGACACGAACTTCACTACCGACTTCGCGAGGAACCCTGCCATGACCTCTCTTCACAGCATTCCGCTCACCCTTATCAACGGCACCGATACGGACTTTGGCCGGTTCAAAGGGGAGGTAGTCCTGGTGGTCAACGTGGCTTCGCAGTGCGGATTCACGCCGCAGTACGCGGGACTCGAGGCGCTCCACAACAAGTTCCGCGAGCAGGGATTCCAAGTGCTCGGTGTCCCCTGCAACCAGTTCGCAGGCCAGGAGCCCGCAGCCGACGCCGAGATCGCTGAATTCTGCGAACGGAACTTCGGCGTGACCTTTCCGCTCACGGCCAAAGCCGACGTCCGCGGCAAGAACCAGCACCCGCTGTACGCCGAGCTCACCAAATTCAAGAACGGCTTCCTGCCCGGACTCGTGAAATGGAACTTCGAGAAGTTCCTGGTGAACCGCGACGGCGACGTGGTGGCACGTTTCGCCCCCACCGTGGAGCCGGACTCACCCGAGGTCATTGAAGCCGTCCAGTCCGCCCTCAGCTGAGAGTCGGCTCCCGGACCACAAGGGGCCAACGGCCTCTATCCCTAAGCATGCTTACCGCCTAGACTGGCCGGACCTTCCAAATAGACCGGGCACAGCCACGGCGCGGACGCGCCTGTGTGCGTTGGCGTCGCGCCGACTTCTGCCCGCGGACGGTGCATCAGCACGCTTCGTGAATCACAACTGGACACCCATATCGGGGTCCGTGACACCAGGAGGAAAGTGATGACAGGGAACAAAGCCGTTGCCTACAAGGGGCCGGGCAAGGTCGAACTGATCGACATTGACTATCCCAGCTTCGAACTCAAAGACGGCCCGGGGGTCAACCCCGCCAACGTGGGCCGTTCGGTGCGCCATGGCGTAATCCTTAAAACCGTTGCCACGAACATTTGCGGTTCGGACCAGCACATGGTCCGGGGCCGCACCACGGCCCCGTCGGACCTGGTGCTGGGCCACGAAATCACCGGCGAGGTCGTGGAGGTCGGCCCGGACGTCGAGTTCATCAAAGTGGGCGACATCTGTTCCGTCCCCTTCAACATCGCTTGTGGACGCTGCCGGAACTGCAAGGAGCGCAAGACCGGTATCTGCCTGAACGTCAACCCCGCCCGTCTGAGGTGTGTCAAGGATGTGAGACAGTCGGGTGGTTTCTTGTCAGTTAGGCAGCCACGGTTTGCGGCTGGTTTTTTGTCTTGAAATTGGCCATCGCGGTGGCCGGCGGCA
>NZ_JBVAYV010000085.1:0-5275 GCF_055412805.1 Pseudarthrobacter kochi | reverse complement strand
GAAGGCAGTGCGGCAGTGGCTGCGGCTCCGCGACGGGAAGTGCCCGTTCCCGGGCTGCAACAACCAGTCCCTGGACAACGACGCCGACCACCTCCTGGCCTGGGCTGACGGTGGCACCACCGGGATCAGCAATCTCGGCCAGCCGTGCCGCAAACACCACGGCCTGAAACACTCCTCGGCCTGGACACCGGCCGGGGCCAGCAAAGACGCACCGCCCGGCTGGACGTCACCGACCGGAAGGCACTACCCCAGCGAACAGCAGGACTGGGAACCACCCCACTGGCCGGACCGCCTCCAGGCCATGGTGACACTCCTTGCCGAAGGCGTACCCGAGGATCCCGGCCCTGATCCCGATTCCGGACTGCCGCCCGACCCCTTCCCGGACTGGCACCTGTTCACGGCCGGGCACACATTCCCCGCCACAGACAACCGCGCCTCGGACTGGCCGCAGCCCTTCGACGAATCCATCCTGGAATACTTCCTGGTCGAAGCGCTCTGATCGACGGGGGAGAACTGCAAACGTCTTATCGGCTCTGCGCACACTTCCTTCAGTTTCCACATAGGACCCGCCGGCCCTGAGCAGCGACCCCGAAGCTTCGTACGATGGGCGCATGCCGCGCCACGATCCCGACTACCCACCCAGCGTCCAACCGGACCAGGCCGGCCGCAGGCTGTCGCTTGTATCCGGGACCAGAAGCAGGGCCGGCCTGCTCGGGGAACCGCCGCCGGTTTCCAGGGCCGAGCGCCAACGCTCTCCGGACGATCCGGCGGGCCACCGCGGACCCCGCATCCGGTGGCGCACCGGCCGGCAGGCTGCCACGCTGCTGTGCCTGGCGTCCTTGGTGCTCCTGGGCTGGTTCTGCTGGCAGGCTGCCAACGTCACAGCGGCCGTCAGCCCAATCAGCTCCGTCAACAGCTCGGAAAACGGCGAAGCTACCGTCCCGGAACCTGACACCGGGCCCACGGCCAGCACGGCCGGCACGGACACCGCTCCCGGCGGGAGCGGAGACGGTGCCCCCGCAAGAATCATCGTGCACGTGGCCGGCGCGGTTGTCCGCGCCGGAATCGTGGAACTGCCACTGGGGAGCCGCCTGCACGAGGCCATCGCGGCGGCCGGAGGCGGTGCGCCGGACGCGGACCCGGACCAGCTCAATCTCGCGGCCATCCTCGAGGACGGGCAGAAAGTCCTCGTGCCGAGGCACGGTGAAACCGTTCCGGCCGGGTCTGCTCCGGCTGGTGACGCCGGGGGCGGCCCGGCGGGCGCCGCCGGGTCCCCAGTCGGAGGGAAAATCAACCTGAACACGGCCGGCATCGACGAACTGGCGGGCCTTCCGCGCATCGGGCCGGTGTTGGCCCAGCGGATCGTGGACTGGCGCACCGAGCATGGCCGCTTCCAGCGGGTTGAGGAGCTGGATGCCGTGGATGGGGTGGGAGTAAAGATGCTCGAAGCCCTGCTGCCCCTGGTCCAGGTCTGAGGACGGTGGGGATGGACGTGGAGCGGACCAGTCGCTGGCAACGCTATATTGACGCTGCGGTCGGGCGGACTCCCGGGAACTATCCGGAAGCGGGGCTGCCGGGGGAAGGGCCGGGCCTCCGGCAGGCCACACGGCAGCGGCACCGCGGCCCGCGGTTCCGCGACAGGCTTGAGTCCTTCGCGGTCCTGGCGCGGTCCACCTCGGGCCGGGAACAAACACCGCGCCGAACCGATGTGCGTTTGGTTCCCGCGGCCGTGCTGGTCTGGGCGACGGCCGCGGCGGGGCATCTCCTCCCACCGGTGGCGTGGGCGGCGCTCTGCGTCAGCTTCGCGGCGGGCGCCGGTATGCTCCTGCTGCGGGCGTCGTCAAGGGCCAAAGCGGAAGTGCTGGCGGGGCGGCGCGCGCGAAGCTTCCTCGCGACGCTGGCAGCGGCATTCCTCCTCGCGGCCGCAGCGGGCGGGCACGCCGCCGCGGACTCGTCCCTGGGGCGCGCGGGTACTGTGTCGGATGCTGCCGCGGCGGAAAGAGCCATCGCGGCGGAGGTGGAGGTCACGGGGACGCCGCGGCCGCTCAAGAAGCCGGGGAACTCCGGACTGGCGGACCGGTGGGCCGTGCCGGTCACACTGATCGACATGACCTTCGACGCGCGCCGGGTGCACACGCCGGCCAGGCTGCTGGTCCTGGGCGGGCCCGGCTGGGAGCACGCCATCCCCGGGCAACGGATCCGGACCACCGGCAAACTCAAGCCTTCCGGGCCGGGCCAGTCCGAAGCGGCGGTCCTGTCGGCAAGTTCGACCCCGCTCGCGGTCGGAACTCCGGGCCCGTGGCAGCGCGGCCCGGCGGACCTTCGCAGCCGTTTCACCCATGCCGCAGGACAATTCGGCGGTGATGCCCGGGGACTGCTGCCGGGTATGGTTACCGGCGACACCAGCTCCCTGGATGCGGATCTGGATACGGCCATGAAATCCGTCGGGATGACCCACCTGACAGCAGTCAGCGGAGAGACGGTTCATCTACGAGATGGGTGCCGCCTCGCCTTTCAGCCCGCGCAACGGCCACGAGGGGGACCCGCCGTCGGGCGCCGGAGCTTCGACAACTACGATGCCAATCGGCCGGCCATCTCGGCGATCTTGCCGTCAACCTACCAACCAGCCCCACTCGTGAGGTACTTGAGGGGCTATCCATTTTGTAAATGATTACGCAAATCATTATTTTGGAAAGCTCGTGCCACAGCCCTCTGGTTTGTCGGGGGTGCACTCATCAACCATCGCCTCCTCCGGAACCCTTTGACCAGAATCGAGTCCTGGATGTTCTCGATACTTTTCATCGGCCCGCTATCATGCGGCCAGCACGCTCTAGTTTGAGGGCATGTTGAACTGCCTTTGGTCTGCCCGACGGAAGAAGGTTACCCGACCATTGGGGGACGCGGCGTCGACGCTCTCACCTTCATTTGGATTCATATCTTCTCGACGCTATCCATTCTGCACCCCGGGTCGGCGTCAGCCGACCGGTGCCGAACGGCACCTTCAGACTGCCTTGTCGCCAGGGTGCCTTGAGGCGTCTGCGCTGTCTTGCTGCTTGTCTCAGAGACACCTGGGACGCCAGTCGCAGGAGGCTCTGGCTCGGTCCGGGGGCCGCGACAGCGGTCACCGGGGGCTGGAGCCACTCGCGTCAGCGATGGCTTCGGGGGCACCCCAACGACGCGCCAGCGTTGGTGGGGAAGGGAGCGCCAGCGACCGCATGAGGCCCGGAGTGCAGCGATGGGTGAGGGAGCGAAAGCGACCGAAGGTTTGTCGGCTGCGCCGACCGCCGAAGCGAAGCGAGGTGCCAAAACCCCTTATGCCCTTTCACTCATTCCGTCGCATCTGGAGCTCTAGCGGAAGATCGGCGGGATTTCTGCTGGTTCATCAGCGGAAAGTAGCGCCTACCACATCGTTCCTACCCGACCATTTATGGTTCCTACTCGTAGGAGGGAGGGGAGGAGTGGCGCTAGTTTCCGCGGGTTCAGGGCATTTTGGTTCCTACCGGGATTGATGCTGCGTGGCACCCGGTAGGAACGGTGTCCGTCGCTGCATGCGCGGGAAAGACGTGTCCACTCTGTTGTGTCCCCCCGCCATATTTCACTGTCCACTCGTGGACAATGGGGGGACACTGGCACGTCTATTCGCGGGTTTTGGGCTGTTTGCTGTCCACCGGGTTTTTAGGTGCGTGGCACCCGGTGGACACAGTGCTGCGAAGCAGCGTTGAGGGGTCTGCGACGAAGGAGTGGACACCGTTCCTGAGCCCAAAAAGGGGACGGAGTCCCCGTCTCTGATCTCGTACCAGCAGGCGCTGTGACGTAGGAGCAGCGGTCCATACGAGGTGCCACTGGGGTGCCGGCTGAGGGACGAAGACGGTGCGCCGGTGACACCGAAGGCGCTGCGCAGCAGCAGCTCATGGCGCTTTGCTCGTTAGGGTTTCCCGGCCCGCCAGGGACTGCTTCACACGTCTCTATCCAGTCGCTGCGGAGCAGTGACCGTGGCTGGTCCACCAGCCGCCGGCTCGTCGTTGCTGCATCGCTCCGGAGGTCTCAAAGAGACCGTTGCAGCCACCGCCCCGTCGGTGGTTGCCGGTCCCTGGGCCGGTCGCCGGCGAGTGGCCACAGAGCCGTTGCAGAAGTGCTTCTCTAGTGTCGCGGCGGCATGGTTCTCCACCCGCCAGGACTCCCGCCGCCGCGGTCCATCAGGGTCTATCACAGGGCCTCCGCCTGCGCGGTGCCAGGGCGTCGTTGACGTAAAAAAATGCAGCCCGAAGGCTGCAATGTTGTGGCCAGTCCCGGCCCATTTCTGGTCAGAAATTGACCAAAAATGGCCAGAGAATGGCCACGGGAAGCACCGGATCCCAACCCGGACCAGGAAATCATCGCCCTCGGGCGCGGCAAGAACCGGCTGGCCCAAATTTGGCCCTCATTTGGGCTTGATCTGGCCCAAATCGGGCCAGTTTGTTCGAGAAGCGCCTTGGCCTGTTTAGAGGGGCCAGATGTGGCCCCATTACGGCCCGGATATGGCCCAAAAATGGCCGGAAAGACGCGGCTTCCGGACCGCTGGCCCATATTTGGCCAATTACGGCCAAAAATTGCCCATTGTTGGCCAGAGGGCCCTGTGGTAGCCGTGAATCCGCGGACGTCCATCGTGATTGGTGGTGGGCGCAAAACGAGCACAAGGGTTAACACATTGACCTGACTCGGTCGGGACGTGGGCCGGCGCCGGCGATTGCGAGTCGCGGTTAATCCCTTGGCGGCCGCGGAACACTCTGCAATCATGGACGCAACGGGCAGAGAGGGGCGAGCCGATGTCCGCTCGTGGTGATGAGAACCAGTCCTCCCGGGAACAGACCATTCGACGGATACGAAGCAATATCCAGGCGGCCCAGTTGCGGGTCGCTCTGGACGAGGCCCGGGGACGACAGACGCCGGAAGCAGTGGTGCGACTGGCGCAGCTGACGCCGCCGCCCTTGCCGTCACCCTTCGATATTTTGAGAACGCCGGATGGGAAGCTCCGAACGGACCCGGCCTCACGGAGAGAACTGGCTCTCCATGTGCGTCGCAACATTCGGGCCGCGCAATTGAGGGTTGCCCTGGACGAGCAGCGGGGCCGACCGACTCCCGAAGCCGTGAAGAGACTGGCCCAGAGAAAGCTTCCGACATGGTATGAGGTGTGTCAAGGATGTGAGACAGTCGGGTGGTTTCTTGTCAGTTAGGCAGCCACGGTTTGCGGCTGGTTTTTTGTCTTGAAATTGGCCATCGCGGTGGCCGGCGGCAA
>NZ_JBVAYV010000084.1:0-5629 GCF_055412805.1 Pseudarthrobacter kochi | reverse complement strand
TCCGCCACCCCGTGGTGTGGTCTGGTTTTTACAGCTGGTTTCAAATTTTGTGCAGTCAATACGTCCCGTTTTCCCGGGGGTGTTGGTTGTGTCTGTTTTACTTCAACGGAGAGTTTGATCCTGGCTCAGGATGAACGCTGGCGGCGTGCTTAACACATGCAAGTCGAACGATGAACCTCACTTGTGGGGGGATTAGTGGCGAACGGGTGAGTAACACGTGAGTAACCTGCCCTTAACTCTGGGATAAGCCTGGGAAACTGGGTCTAATACCGGATATGACTCCTCATCGCATGGTGGGGGGTGGAAAGCTTTATTGTGGTTTTGGATGGACTCGCGGCCTATCAGCTTGTTGGTGAGGTAATGGCTCACCAAGGCGACGACGGGTAGCCGGCCTGAGAGGGTGACCGGCCACACTGGGACTGAGACACGGCCCAGACTCCTACGGGAGGCAGCAGTGGGGAATATTGCACAATGGGCGAAAGCCTGATGCAGCGACGCCGCGTGAGGGATGACGGCCTTCGGGTTGTAAACCTCTTTCAGTAGGGAAGAAGCGAAAGTGACGGTACCTGCAGAAGAAGCGCCGGCTAACTACGTGCCAGCAGCCGCGGTAATACGTAGGGCGCAAGCGTTATCCGGAATTATTGGGCGTAAAGAGCTCGTAGGCGGTTTGTCGCGTCTGCCGTGAAAGTCCGGGGCTCAACTCCGGATCTGCGGTGGGTACGGGCAGACTAGAGTGATGTAGGGGAGACTGGAATTCCTGGTGTAGCGGTGAAATGCGCAGATATCAGGAGGAACACCGATGGCGAAGGCAGGTCTCTGGGCATTAACTGACGCTGAGGAGCGAAAGCATGGGGAGCGAACAGGATTAGATACCCTGGTAGTCCATGCCGTAAACGTTGGGCACTAGGTGTGGGGGACATTCCACGTTTTCCGCGCCGTAGCTAACGCATTAAGTGCCCCGCCTGGGGAGTACGGCCGCAAGGCTAAAACTCAAAGGAATTGACGGGGGCCCGCACAAGCGGCGGAGCATGCGGATTAATTCGATGCAACGCGAAGAACCTTACCAAGGCTTGACATGAACCGGAAATACCTGGAAACAGGTGCCCCGCTTGCGGTCGGTTTACAGGTGGTGCATGGTTGTCGTCAGCTCGTGTCGTGAGATGTTGGGTTAAGTCCCGCAACGAGCGCAACCCTCGTTCTATGTTGCCAGCGCGTTATGGCGGGGACTCATAGGAGACTGCCGGGGTCAACTCGGAGGAAGGTGGGGACGACGTCAAATCATCATGCCCCTTATGTCTTGGGCTTCACGCATGCTACAATGGCCGGTACAAAGGGTTGCGATACTGTGAGGTGGAGCTAATCCCAAAAAGCCGGTCTCAGTTCGGATTGGGGTCTGCAACTCGACCCCATGAAGTCGGAGTCGCTAGTAATCGCAGATCAGCAACGCTGCGGTGAATACGTTCCCGGGCCTTGTACACACCGCCCGTCAAGTCACGAAAGTTGGTAACACCCGAAGCCGGTGGCCTAACCCCTTGTGGGAGGGAGCTGTCGAAGGTGGGACTGGCGATTGGGACTAAGTCGTAACAAGGTAGCCGTACCGGAAGGTGCGGCTGGATCACCTCCTTTCTAAGGAGCACCTACAACTACCTTGCCTCATGTATGTGAGTGTTCAGGGGTTGTCAGGAGTACGCCCGTTGCGCAGACGCTAGTTCTGCGGCGGGTGCTCACGGGTGGAATATCAACAAATAGGTGCCTGGCGGCACGTGCCGGCAGCAAGTACGGATCTTCCTTCGGGCGGGTCCTGGAACGCGGCTGGAATGTTTCGCTGGGTAGTGTTTGGCACACTGTTGGGTCCTGAGGCAACAGGACCATGGCTCATTGGCCGGATTCCCTTACGGGGGAGTCTTTGGTGGTGGGGTGTGGGACTTGTGTTTCTGGTTTCCTGGCTGCACCGAGCGCGCACGTGTGTGTGGGGTGTGTGGTATGGGGTTGTTGTTTGAGAACTACATAGTGGACGCGAGCATCTTTTATAAGAAGCAATTTCCAAGAATATGAACCTGGATCTGTGCCGTTGCGTTGGTTGTGCCCTTTGGGGTGTGGCTTGGGTGGCGGTGTGGTTTTCGTGGTTCTCTCGAAAATTAGTTTTTTTGATCTTTTGTGGTCAAGTTTTTAAGAGCACACGGTGGATGCCTTGGCATTAGGAGCCGAAGAAGGACGTAGGAATCTGCGATAAGCCTGGGGGAGTCGATAACCGGACTGTGATCCCAGGGTGTCCGAATGGGGAAACCCCGCCAGGGGCGCGAGCTGCCTGGTGACCCGCATCTGAACACATAGGGTGCGTGGAGGGAACGCGGGGAAGTGAAACATCTCAGTACCCGCAGGAAGAGAAAACAATAGTGATTCCGTCAGTAGTGGCGAGCGAACGCGGATCAGGCTAAACCGTTCCATGTGTGATAGCCGGCGGGCGTTGCATGGTCGGGGTTGTGGGACTTCCCATTCTGTCTCTGCCGGGACAGTGGGGTGTGTAGTGCAGGCATAGGTGAACGGTCTTGAAAGGCCGGCCAGAGAGGGTGTGAGCCCCGTAACCGAAATGTTGTGTACCGCCCGGGGAGTATCCCAAGTAGCACGGGGCCCGAGAAATCCCGTGCGAATCTGTCAGGACCACCTGATAAGCCTAAATACTCCCTAATGACCGATAGCGGACCAGTACCGTGAGGGAAAGGTGAAAAGTACCCCGGGAGGGGAGTGAAACAGTACCTGAAACCGTGTGCTTACAATCCGTCGGAGCCAGTCTGATTCTGGTGACGGCGTGCCTTTTGAAGAATGAGCCTGCGAGTTAGTGTTACGTCGCGAGGTTAACCCGTGTGGGGAAGCCGTAGCGAAAGCGAGTCTGAATAGGGCGTTGCAGTGGCGTGATCTAGACCCGAAGCGAAGTGATCTACCCATGGCCAGGTTGAAGCGACGGTAAGACGTCGTGGAGGACCGAACCCACTTCAGTTGAAAATGGAGGGGATGAGCTGTGGGTAGGGGTGAAAGGCCAATCAAACTTCGTGATAGCTGGTTCTCCCCGAAATGCATTTAGGTGCAGCGTTGCGTGTTTCTTACCGGAGGTAGAGCTACTGGATGGCTAATGGGCCCTACAAGGTTACTGACGTCAGCCAAACTCCGAATGCCGGTAAGTGAGAGCGCAGCAGTGAGACTGTGGGGGATAAGCTTCATAGTCGAGAGGGAAACAGCCCAGACCACCAACTAAGGCCCCTAAGCGTGTGCTAAGTGGGAAAGGATGTGGAGTTGCGAAGACAACCAGGAGGTTGGCTTAGAAGCAGCCATCCTTAAAAGAGTGCGTAATAGCTCACTGGTCAAGTGATTCCGCGCCGACAATGTAGCGGGGCTCAAGTACACCGCCGAAGTTGTGGATTTCAGATATTAGCTAAGCCGCCCCTTGTGGGTTGGTTCAGGCGTCTGGAGTGGTAGGGGAGCGTCGTGTGGGCAGTGAAGTCGCGGTGTAAACCAGCGGTGGAGCCTACACGAGTGAGAATGCAGGCATGAGTAGCGAAAGACGGGTGAGAAACCCGTCCGCCGAATGATCAAGGGTTCCAGGGTCAAGCTAATCTGCCCTGGGTAAGTCGGGACCTAAGGCGAGGCCGACAGGCGTAGTCGATGGACAACGGGTTGATATTCCCGTACCGGCGAAAAACCGCCCATGCTGAACAGGGGATACTAACCGCCCGAAACCTGCCCGATCGCCCTTGTGGTGTGAGGGTTTTGGTGGAGCGCGGGACCTGATCCTGGGAGGCAAGCGTATTAACAGGTGTGACGCAGGAAGGTAGCCGAGCCGGGCGATGGTTGTCCCGGTCTAAGGATGTAGGGCGAACGGTAGGCAAATCCGCCGTTCATGATGCCTGAGATCCGATGGGACTCCCGTAAGGGGGGATTCGGTGATCCTATGCTGCCTAGAAAAGCATCGACGCGAGGTTTTAGCCGCCCGTACCCCAAACCGACACAGGTGATCAGGTAGAGAATACTAAGGCGATCGAGAGAATTATGGTTAAGGAACTCGGCAAAATGCCCCCGTAACTTCGGGAGAAGGGGGGCCCCCATCGTGATGGACACTAGCTGTCCGGAGCGTGCAGGGGCCGCAGAGACCAGGGGGAAGCGACTGTTTACTAAAAACACAGGTCCGTGCGAAGTCGCAAGACGATGTATACGGACTGACTCCTGCCCGGTGCTGGAAGGTTAAGAGGACCGGTTAGCCGCAAGGCGAAGCTGAGAATTCAAGCCCCAGTAAACGGCGGTGGTAACTATAACCATCCTAAGGTAGCGAAATTCCTTGTCGGGTAAGTTCCGACCTGCACGAATGGAGTAACGACTTCCCCGCTGTCTCAACCATAAACTCGGCGAAATTGCAGTACGAGTAAAGATGCTCGTTACGCGCAGCAGGACGGAAAGACCCCGAGACCTTTACTATAGTTTGGTATTGGTGTTCGGAGTGGCTTGTGTAGGATAGGTGGGAGACGTTGAAGCCCGGACGCCAGTTCGGGTGGAGTCATCGTTGAAATACCACTCTGGTCACTTTGGACATCTAACTTCGGCCCGTAATCCGGGTCAGGGACAGTGCCTGATGGGTAGTTTAACTGGGGCGGTTGCCTCCTAAAAAGTAACGGAGGCGCCCAAAGGTTCCCTCAGCCTGGTTGGCAATCAGGTGTCGAGTGTAAGTGCACAAGGGAGCTTGACTGTGAGAGAGACATCTCGAGCAGGGACGAAAGTCGGGACTAGTGATCCGGCGGTACATTGTGGAATGGCCGTCGCTCAACGGATAAAAGGTACCTCGGGGATAACAGGCTGATCTTGCCCAAGAGTCCATATCGACGGCATGGTTTGGCACCTCGATGTCGGCTCGTCGCATCCTGGGGCTGGAGTAGGTCCCAAGGGTTGGGCTGTTCGCCCATTAAAGCGGTACGCGAGCTGGGTTTAGAACGTCGTGAGACAGTTCGGTCCCTATCCGCTGCGCGCGCAGGAAATTTGAGAAGGGCTGTCCTTAGTACGAGAGGACCGGGACGGACGAACCTCTGGTGTGTCAGTTGTACTGCCAAGTGCACCGCTGATTAGCTACGTTCGGATGGGATAACCGCTGAAAGCATCTAAGCGGGAAGCTCGCTTCGAGATGAGATTTCCATACACCTTGTGTGTGAGAGGCCCCCAGCCAGACCACTGGGTTGATAGGCCGGATGTGGAAGCGAGGACTAACGACTCGTGAAGCTGACCGGTACTAATAGGCCGATAACTTACACCACACACTCTCTTCGTGAACGGATTCAAAAGACGTTCACACCATGAAGAGAGTACAAAGAAACAAGACTGCTTGCGTCCACTATGTGGTTCCCAAACAACAAACCCGTTGTTCAAGGAACCAAACCAACTGAATAACACCACAGTTGTAACACCAGATTTCCCACCCCCGCAGGGGGCCCGGGAGCAAGGGTTACGGCGGTCATAGCGTGGGGGAAACGCCCGGTCCCATTCCGAACCCGGAAGCTAAGACCCACAGCGCCGATGGTACTGCACCCGGGAGGGTGTGGGAGAGTAGGTCACCGCCGGAACATCATTAAACGGTCGAGGACCCCCAACA
>NZ_JBVAYV010000083.1:0-6163 GCF_055412805.1 Pseudarthrobacter kochi | reverse complement strand
TCACTTCCGGCCCATCCCGGGCGCCGGGATGGGCCGGAAGTGACCCCGCGTTGTTTGTTAAAGTGCGACGGCGGGCGTCCACCAGAAGGTGGGCGCCCGCCGTCGTCGTGGCGGGAAGTGGGATCAGCTGGTCTTTGCCAGGCCGGTGCGGGCCATGGCGTCGGCGTAGACGGTGCCCATTTCCTCGAGGTACTGCTCCTGCCGGGCCGGTGTGCCGGCGAAGGCGCGGCCGCTGAGCGAGCGGACCTTGTAGGTCTTGAGGCCGCGGCGCCAGATCATGGGCACCTCGGTCTTGAGGAGAAGGTTCGCGAGGCGGTTGGCTTCGGTGCCGTGCGCGACGATCACCGAGGCGCGGGGCACGACGGCGAGGAACTTCAGCAGCGGCTTCAGGCCTGCGGAAATCTGGTCCGGGGTGAACTTGCCGTTGGGCTCGCCCGGGACGTACCAGGGGTGGACGTTCCACGGCATCACGTACTCGGGGCGCAGGCCCAGCTTCCACTGGACGCCGAGCAGGCGGGTGGCGGCTTCCTCGTCGCCGGCGGTGATGAAGCCCGACTCATCCTCTGTTCCGATGTTGGAGAAGAGGCTGATGATGCGGCACTCATCGATGTCGTGCATCGGGTCCACATAGGGAACATTCGTGCCAGCTTTGGTTGCCTGCAGCGTGTCGCACAGTTCGTTGACGGCCGCGACGCTAGGTTCGTAGCGGCGGCTCAAAAGCTGTTCGCGGGAATTTTCAGTGGCCAAGGCTGTCATATGTTGCTGAGTCTCCTGCGGGATTGGTGAAGCTGCCAGACCGTCCGGGGGCACGCCGAATACGGTGTGGTTTGAAAATGTGGTGTGGACCGATTCCTGGTCGATCCTTATTAGTCTATCAAGCCCTGCGAAATGACGGGCCGGCCGAAGGTCCTCTACCAGAGCCGGGCAGTGGCGCGGCGGGCGCCTTCGCCCAGGGATTCCAGCTTGGCAAAGGCGATTTGCGGGTGCACGCGGCCGCCGAGACCGCAGTCTGTGGAGGCAATCACATTTTCCCGGCCCACCAATTGGGCGAAGCGCACGATCCGGTCAGCCACCAGGTCCGGGTGCTCGACGACGTTGGTGGCGTGGGAGACAAGACCGGGGATGATGACTTTTCCGTCGGGAAGCCTGGTGTCCTCCCAGACACGCCATTCATGCTCGTGGCGGACGTTGGCGGCCTCGGAGGAGTAGCCCCCGGCGTTGACCTGCAGGACGGAGCCGATGATGTCCGCGAAGGGGATGTCCGTGGTGTGCGGGCCGTGCCAGGAACCCCAGCAGACGTGCAGCCGGATCTGTTCCTGGGGGAGATCGCGCAGGGCCCAGTTGGTGGCCTCTACCCTGAGCTGGATGAACTTGAGGTAGTCGGCCAGGCTCGGTTCCGGATTGATCTGGTCCCAGCTTTCGGCCAGCGACGGGTCATCGAGCTGGACCGTGAGGCCGGCGTCGATGATGGCCTTGTACTCCTCCCGCATCGCGTCGGCGCAGGCGTAGAGGAGCTCCTCATCGGTCTTGTAGTACTCGTTCGCGACGCGGGCGCAGGAGCCCGGGGACAGGGAAGCGACGAAGCCCTCGGACAGCCCGGCGGCGGCCATGCCGGTCTTGAGGTTGGCGATGTCCGAGTTCACCAGGGCCTGCCCGGTGTAGCGCAGCGGGCCGGCGATCTTCGGCTGCGTGACGCTCTTGCGGTGCGCCAGGATCCCGGAGGACGGATCGTTGTAGGCGTCGTTGAACTCCTGCCGGTCGCGCCGGTCCGGGAAGGAGGTCAGCACGATGTGGCCGGGGCTGGAGCGGTGCACCGCGGCGTCAGCCCAGCGGTCCACATCGGTCGGTTCAAGGCCGCCAAGCCGGCTGAAGGAATAGTTCCACCACGCGCCGTAGTCCACCGAGCTGGACATGGTGTGCCCGTATTCGCCGTCGTTGGGAATATCGATGCCGAGGTCCTTCTGGCGCTGCACGATGTCCACCACGGAGGTTTCCAGCAGGTCCAGGAACTCGGGGGTGATGCCGTCTGCCTCCTTGGCCTCGTTCGCGGCGATGAGCTCCGGGGTGCGGGGCAACGAGCCGGCGTGGGTGGCGCGGATATGGTCGGTGTTCTGCTGCGCGTTCTGCTGCATGGGGGCGCTTCCTTTCCATCGGTCCTGGCGGTAGCACCCTCGCCGTCACGGCGGCCGCAGATCAGCGGGCTGTGTCCGGGCAGGGTTGCTGCGGCGTCAACGGTCCAGGTCCCTCGGCCGCTCGGGATGGTCAACTCTTACCTGATTCCACCCGGCAGGCCTGCGCAAGTCTTTCCGGCGCATTCCCGCTGGCTGGACGCTGGGGGACCCGCGCAACCGGCGGGAAGTCCATTGGATGGTCAAATGAACTGCCGCCACCGGGATCGGCTAAACTTGGGTGGTAAGAGCCCCGGACTCTGGCGTTGATGGTAAGAGCACAGCGGTAGATTCGGGGCATTCTCATGAACGGCGCTGAGCTCCGGTGGCCACCCTGGTGGATCACACGGACTTCGGCCCGAACGAATGGGGGAGGATCCCATGCCAGCAATCGTGATCGTCGGAGCCCAATGGGGCGACGAAGGCAAAGGTAAGGCCACTGACCTGCTCGGCCACCGCGTCGACTACGTCGTGAAGCCGAACGGCGGCAACAACGCCGGCCACACCGTCGTCGTGGGCGGTGAGAAGTATGAGCTCAAACTCCTTCCTGCCGGCATCCTGAGCCCGAACGCGGTCCCGATCATCGGCAACGGCTGCGTGGTGAACCTGGAGGCCCTGTTCCAGGAGATCGACGGCCTGGAAGCCCGCGGCGCGGACACCTCCAAGCTGCGGATCTCCGCCAACGCCCACCTCGTGGCGCCCTACCACCAGGTCCTGGACAAGGTCACCGAGCGTTTCCTCGGCAGCCGCGCCATCGGTACCACCGGCCGCGGCATCGGCCCGGCGTACATGGACAAGGTGGCCCGCCTGGGCATCCGTGTCCAGGACGTCTTTGACGCCTCGATCCTGCGCCAGAAGGTCGAAGGCTCGCTGCGGCAGAAGAACGAACTCCTGGTCAAGGTCTACAACCGCCGCGACATCGAGGTGGACGAGATCGTGGACTACTTCCTGTCCTTCGCCGAACGCCTGCGCCCGCTGGTCATCGACAGCACCTTCGTGCTGAACAAGGCGCTGGACGAGGGCAAAGTGGTCCTTATGGAGGGCGGCCAGGCCACGTTCCTGGACGTCGACCACGGCACCTACCCGTTCGTGACCTCCTCGAACCCGACGGCCGGCGGCGCCTCCGTGGGCTCGGGCATCGGCCCCACCCGCATCTCGCGCTCCATCGGCATCATCAAGGCATACACCACGCGTGTGGGCGCCGGGCCGTTCCCCACGGAACTGTTCGATGAGATGGGCATGTACCTGCAGAAGACCGGCGGCGAATTCGGCGTCAACACCGGCCGCCCGCGCCGTTGTGGCTGGTACGACGCCGTGCTGGCGCGCCACGCTTCCCGCGTCAACGGCTTCACCGACTACTTCGTCACCAAGCTGGACGTGCTCACCGGCATCGAGCAGATCCCGGTCTGCGTGGCCTACGACGTCGACGGCGTCCGGCACGACGAAATGCCGATGACGCAGACCGAGTTCCACCACGCCAAACCGATCTTCGAGTACTTCGAGGGCTGGACCGAGGACATCACCGGCGCCCGCACCCTGGACGACCTCCCGGAGAACGCCAAGAACTACGTGTTGGCCCTCGAGAAGCTTTCCGGCACCCGCTTCTCGGCGATCGGTGTTGGGCCGGACCGCGACCAGACCATCGTCATCAACGACCTGATCAACGACTAATGCAGTAACTGCTGACGCCCGACGGCGGCGGGTCACCTGGAAAGGTGGCCCGCCGCCGCCGTCGTTAAGCCGCCGTCCGGGTCCCTCGCAGCGGCTGTCCGAAAAAGAAAAAAGAAACTTCCGAACAGTGCGTAACCTTTCGGGGCACTCCAGCGATTACTCCTTTGTAAGCGCCGCCGGAACATGGACCCCCCACCGGAAATCCGGCTGGCCTTCCACTGCAAGTGCAGGCCGGCGCCCGCCCCCATCGGGCGCTGGCCAGCCTTCCACTGAACGAGCGGGCTGTTGACTGCCCCCATCAGGCTCCAGCCAGCCTTCACACAAAAAACAAAGGATGTACGTTTCTTATGAAGAGTGTTAGCAAGACCACCAAGATTGCTGTCGGCGCCGCGATTCTCGTTGTTGGAGGATTCTCCGGCATCGGCCTGGCCAATGCGGCCCAGGTTTCGACCACCCAGCAGGCTGAAGTGACCCCCGCTACGCCCGCCGTGCCGGCAACCCCCGCGGTTCCGGCGACTCCTGAACTTCCCGCCGCCCCGGCCGTGCCGGCTGTCCCGGCTGTGCCGGCTTCCCCGTCCGTTGACGGCTCCGCCGAGGGCGACGTCGAGGGTGCCGACGGCTCCGCTGAAGGTTCCGTCGAGGCCGACAACGACGGCGTTTCCGTCGACGGCGCTGCCAATGCCAAGGGCGCTGCCGAGGCCAAGGCCCACGCCGGCGTGACCGTCGCTGTCCCGGGCGCCAAGGGTGTTCCGGCGGTTCCTGCCGTTCCGACCGTTCCGACCCTGCCGTCGGACGTGCAGCCTGAGCTCGACAAGTAGGCATTGAACGCCTCTTTGGAGGCACCCGGGGTGCGGCCGCTAGACTTGCCGGGGCCGCACCCCAGCAGTAACCGGAAGGACAGCCTCTTGGCAGAACAGCTAAGCGATGATGAATTGTCAGCAGCCTTGGCTGGCGAGCCATCAGGGTTTAGCGCTGTCTACACGGTCATTTCACCCGCGGTGCTCGGCTACTTCCGGGCCCGCGGCGTGGAAGACGCCGAGGCGCTCACCCAGGACGTCTTCGTGGACATCCTGCCGAAACTCGCCAAGGTCACCGGCGGCCACACCGGCCTGCGGACCTTCATTTTCTCCGTCGCGCACGCCCGGCTGGTCGACCACCACCGGCGGGCAGACCGCACGCCGTACCTGGCCGAATACGATCCCCGGGATGACACGCGGTACGCCCCCTCCGCCGAGGACGAGGCCCTCGGCTCCCTGGGCGGCATTGCAGATTCCCTTTCCCGGCTCAACGGAGAGCAACGGGAAGTCCTGGTCCTGCGGATCGTCGCGGACCTCTCCATCGACCAGGTGGCCGGCATCATGGACAAGACGCCGGGTGCCATCAAACAGCTTCAACGACGCGGGCTCAGCGCCCTGCGCGAACTCGTCACCGAAAAGGACCACGCAGCATCATGACCGGCACACGCGAACCCCAGCAGGATGGCCGCATCCAGGCGATGCTCCGTGATGCCGGCCTCGACGGTGCCGCCGAGCTCCGTGGTTCACTGGAGCAGCTCAGCGCCCTGGTCCCGGACCGGGCGCCGGCGCCCCGGGCCGACCTCGCGGCAGTGCTCGCCGCTGGCGGTTTCGTTGCCGACCGTCCGGACGCAAGCCCGACGACGGCGATGCCCGCTCTCGCGTCCGCACCGGGTCCCGGCGAGGAACTCCTGCCGGCAGGGGTCACGAGCCTTGCCGAGCGCCGCGGCCGGAAGCGCAGGCTGGCTATCGTCGGTGGCGCCGTCGTGGGCGCCATGACCCTCGGTGCCGGCGCCGTGGCGGCCTCCAGCGAGGACTTCCGCAAAAACGTCAGCCACACCGTCGGCAGCATTTTCCAGCCTTCCGGCGAGACGCCCGATGTGGCCCCGCGGCCCGCACGGCCGTCACCGGCGGACATTCCGGCTCCCGCCGTGCCGTCCAATGCAGCGAACTCCGCCACCCCGCCTGTGGCAGATGATGCTGCTGCGGCACCCGGGTCCGCGGCCTCGGTTCCTGCGGCGCCCGGCGCCGCGGCCACTCCGCCGGCGGTTGGCCGGGGCGGAATCCTTCCGGTGCCGCCCCGCCGCCCTGTCACACCATCCGTGCCCGGGCTCCCCGGCCCGGGTGAGGACCGGAGCCTTCCCAAGGGTCAGCTGCCGGAGCCGACCCTTCCCGGCGTGCTTCCGACGCTCCCCGGCCAGCCCTAGGACATTGGCGGCCTGTCCGCGTCGCGGGTAACGTGGGGGGTTGGTTTTTTCTCCCTCCTACTAACCCACCCCCCTCCCCCGAATTTTGGGTCCGAAACCCCTG
>NZ_JBVAYV010000082.1:0-6424 GCF_055412805.1 Pseudarthrobacter kochi | reverse complement strand
GGAACACCACCGGCAGCAAGGCCGGGAACCCCGTCATGCCCACCGACCGAACCCAGACCTAGATCAGAACGACCCCGCCCCATCAAACACAACCGGTGGATCGAGGCTTAGTGGCAGGTCCGAAGTTGCCTGTCGCTGTGTCATCGCTCATTCCCAGCTCGAACTGGATAGCCAAAGTGATCGCCTTCTGGACGTCCCGCGAGAAGTGTCCGTCACACGGGACGGCAAAGAAATACTGGCGGTTGAGGTAGCGGCTGTTCAGCCATTGCTGGGCGGACCGCATCGCTGTGTTGCCACCGGGGAGCAAGACGTAGGCGTCCATGGTGAGGAGACCCTTGAAAACCTTGGCGGGAAGCGTCCCATCCGACGACAGTCCCATATCGGCGTGGAGCCGGCTTATGGCTCCGGCGGTCCCAGGGCCGTAGGTGCCTGTTATTCCGCCCGTGTCATAGCCCTTACAGAAGCAGGCAGACTGGATGATCTGGACGAGGTTCGAGTTCTTTTCACCTGGGGCGATCGGCCCGTATGCCGTCAACCTGCCGAGGGTTCCGGGCCCGAAGTTTGAAGAAAGCGCCGTGATTCCTAGCTCTACCTGGAGGGCGCGGGTCAGCGCATGCATCGTGTCCCACCCTGTCTTGCCGTCTTCCGGTGCCAGGACAAACCCGGGCACTTCGCCGTAGACGCTGTTCACCCATTGCTGGGCCTCCAAGACTCTCGGGTCGGTCATAATTCCCTTTCAATAGGTGCGCGCGTTCATCTGGCGGCTTACTCGGGTCATAGCCGGCAGCCCTGCTGGTGCGGACTACCTGTTGGACCACGGTGGGATCAGAGGGCGTTGGGGACAGTGAGCTTCTGTCCAGGGGTGAGCAGCAACCCTGCTCCGTCGCTAGGGAGAGTCGGGTTGGAGACCCGGAGGGCATACTGGGGAACACCAAATCTGCTCGTGATTCCAGACAGGGTGTCCCCGGCCGCAACACCGTAGGACAGAGTTCCATCGGGACTAGAAGACACCGAGCCGCCGGCGCCGAGTTGGGGGACATCTCGTCCGCGCAAATCGACGGCGGATCCCGCCCTGAGCGTTGTCGATTTGTTGAACTGTTTGAGGACCTCCGGTTCCAGTCCAAATGCACTGGCGACCGTTTCCCAGGTGTCTCCTTCGACGCAGGTGTATCGCACGGCGAGGTGGAATTGGTTGAGCTCTGTGCTGCCGTTCAGTGAGTTCGTTACGGCGGTCGGGGATGGAGGAGCAGAAGTCGAGGCGGTGGCTTTGTCAGTGGCCTCCGGTTGTGGCGTATATTCGCAGCCGGACACGAGCGCTGCGATGATGCACAGAGCCGCAACTGCGGCTGTCGTCTTCCTGGCTAATACCGGCAGCACCAGTTGGCGCTGCCGACCGAGCCGGGTTCCCCGGTTCTGTTGGACCGTGCAGGCCCGACGTCCCCGGGAAAACCCTGTCCCGAAAATCACACGGAATCCTTGACCGACTGGGGCTGGGGGGTTCCATTGCCCCCGAAGCCGACCGTCGAACCGCAGTATTGCCAGAAGTTCGAGTAGTACCTGTTTTCCTCGGCGCAGATGCGCACGTTCTTATCGGCTGCGGGAACCATGAGGGTCCAGCCGCTCACACCGGCTCCCGTCCCGCTTTCGAGGTTCAGATTAACACCGGTGGTCTTGCTGTTGCTGTAGATGGTCATGTGGGTTGTGGTCGTGTAGCCGACCCCCCACCTCGTCCAGGCAGCCCCGCAGCGCGGTGAGTACCTAAGCTCGATGTAGCGGCCGCTGGGGCTCGTGAAGGACCCCGCCGCGACGGTGTAGGCATCAGCTGAGCATCCTGCGTTGTTTGGATCCGCACCGTCGCAGGTGTAGCCGTAGCAGGTGGCTGCGCTGGCGGGAGCCGACGACAGAACCATGAAGGATGCGGCCGCACCAAGCGAGAGGACGGCGGCGGTGAGTTTCCGCAGCCATGACGATTTTTGCAATGAAATACTCCGGCTCTACTAGATTTTGAGCGGGAGTCATTGAATATGAAACGGTTCTTGGCGCTGAAAAAGTGCCAAACTAAGCAACCGCCAAGGGCCCGTTGCGCGAGCCTTCCCCCACAGGATTCGAGCAACTCGCCATAAGTGAGAGTCGTCTTCACACATGTTCATAAACTTGTTGGAGAAAAGTCAATAGCCCGGAAGGACTGATTTACGGGAGCCCCATTTGGCCACCAGGTGCCGCCACGCAGACCCGTCAGGACACCGGCTAGACGCCAGGTCACTTCGATGAACCTCGAGCCTATGGGGAGTGCACCTACCCCCGACGCCCTACGAAAACCGAGGCGGCACCAATTAGAGTTGTGCCAGAAACCGACACCGACCCCGGGGGACACCATGGCCAACGACTGGACCAGACTGCTGCAAGAGACCAGCAAGCGTGGCGGACCGGACGCGCTGAAGGCGTTCTACGCGAGCCAGGGGCGCCGGGAAGGTATCGGCGGCACAGTGCTGATTCTTGCCGGCGTAGCGCTGTTGGCGAAGGCGGCCCAGAGCTTTGCCAGGGCGAAAGCCGTCGATACGGCAACCGAGCCGGATGCCACGGCGAATAAGCCCAAGGCTCCGAAGCGCCCTGCCGCATCCGGTGACCCCTCGAGACCTCTCCGCAACGGCACTGCGACGCCGGATGAGGGTACCCCGGGGACCGCCGACGGGACTGAGTGAGCGGTCCCGGGCTGAACGGCCCAGGAGATTGCTTGCTGCATCAGATGCAATATCAACCGTATTAGGTTGACATAATCACGGATATCGGTGATTCAGAGTGTGATTCAGAGTGTGATTCAGGATGCGTTTAGACCCTTGATTCACCGGGCCTTTTCGTGGGACCATGAACCATGACTGCAGTGACAGGCGCCCGCGGCGGGCTGAAGGCGCACCAGGATTCCATCCGGCTGGCCGATGACGTGCTGGTCCGGGATCTGAGGGACCTGTTGGGAGCGAAACTGGTCGCTTACATCGGTTCCGTGAAGGAAACCCGGGCCGTCCGGCAATGGGCGGACGGGGAACGGAAACCCTCCGCCGACGTGATGCACCGGTTAAGGACCGCCTACCATGTGGCGGCCCTGCTCGCGGAGCGGGATTCCCGGGCCGTGGTGCAGGCCTGGTTCCAGGGCATGAACCCGCAGCTGGACGATGTCCCCCCGGCGCGCCTGCTCCGTGAAGGCCAGCTGGACGACGCCGGCCCGCAGGTGCTGGCCGCTGCCCGCGCGTTCGCGGCCGCAGGCTGAGCGGGTGGTTTCTGCAGGACTGACCGCGGCCGAGGCCGCCGGCAGGGTCTGGCGCGTCGGCTTCCGCCCGGAACCGTGGGCCTGGAGCGGTTGGGAGTGGGCCACCGACGGCCGGTTCCCGGGCCGGTGGGATGACCTGCACGGTAACTTCCGCACCCTCTACGCCGGCTCGTCCCTGCTGGCGTGCCTGCTCGAGGTTCTGGCGCACTTCCGCAAGGACGCCAGGCTCAGTGTGAAGCTGGACGAAATCGTCGAGGATGACGAGGATAAGGTCCTGCACCCCACCATCGCCCCGGGGCAGGTCCCCAGGGAGTGGCTGGAAGTACGGATCGCCGCCTCCGCCGAGCTGTCCGGGCGGTACTGTGCCGTGACCGCCTCGGGCAGCATCGCGGCCCTGTACCCGCACTTCATCGGCCTGGCCCTGAGCCTGGGCCTGGCTGACTTTGACGCCGCGGGGCTGAAGGACGCCCGGCCCCGACGCCTGACCCAGGCAGTCGCCTCCTGGCTCTACGAGATGACAGACTTAGATGGCGTCACTTTTGCCTCCCGTCACGGTGATGATCTCCAGCTCTGGGCCATCTTCGAGCGCCCCGGCGATCCACCAATCACGCCGAAAATACAAGATGTGACGGTCGAAGAATCACTGCAGCACGACAGCCCGGAAATCCGCAACGCCTTCCGCCTCCTCGGGCTGCAGTGGGCGAGCTAAAGTCGCCTTCAACGGCGCCTAAATCCACCCCAAGCACTCTCCCGCCGTAAACGCTGTGGCAGGCCTGGGAACACCTCGGGCTGGACGGCGCTACCGGGATGGTTGTCTCCTGGAAGGATCACGCGGACCACCACGTGAGCGTGCTCCTGGACCCGCGTGGGCCGTTCTACAAATGCGGCATGCAAAAGGACCGCGATCCCGACCACTTGGAACCAAAAAAAGCCCCCGACGGCTGGTTTCGCAACGCACTGCATCAGTGAACGTAAGAACATTTAGGGACCTGTAACGATGACGAGCACCGACGAAGGTTCCCCAGCCTGCTGTCCTTGGTAATTAGAGTGACCCAAGGACGTTGGGTAGCAACTCGTTCAACTGATTCCGTAAAGTCAGTTGACAGACTCTGTTATGCTACTCTTTATCGAACTTCAATGGGGGATGGGGAATTTTCGTGAGGAAAAAAAGCCGCGCAACATTGGTTGCCGCAACCGTATTGTTAACAGTTCTATCCGGATTGACTGCAGCTAACGCTGAAACGCTGCCGGATGAGCAACCTGAGTTTACCCTTGAGTCTATTTCCACTCAGCTGACAGCACGTTCGCCGTCCGAAGAAAATCCATTCAAGGTGGTGCGGGGAAAGAATGGCGATTCAGTTCTCATCGACACGTCCCTATCGAAGTCGACTAACCCAGGAATGAGTGGACTAACTTCGGCATCAAAGAAGTTCGTTGATCTCTCTTGGGGCGCCCTGGAAGATCCCACGCCGTACGAAATCTACCGGAATGGCATCAAGATTTCTGAAACCCGGAAAACAAGTTTTCGGGACCGCAAAGTCACACCAGGCAGCAAATATCAATATCGGGTCTCAGCGAGCGGGCTAAAGGATCGATCTGACTGGACCGAACAAGAGGTTCACGCGGTACAGAATGGACAGCCAGCACCACGAGTCTCCTTCATTTGGTCACTTGATGCCTCCGCCCTCCAAGAAGACAGCATTCAATCGGCCGAAGCCAAGGGCGCAGCCCTTACGACCGAGTTCCAAAAGCTGGCCGCGTCCGAGATTCGTTGGACATCATTCATCCCCGAGCGTCGACTCGCCGCACCAGGGTGGCCTTGCGAGTATGGAGCTGGCTATGAATTTGGAGGTGACGACCGGAGCTGGTACGTACCCGACTACCAATGGGAACACACCAATTATGTAAGTAGTCGCATTAGGCACAAGTCGACGATCTCTTGGTGGGGGAGCACTCCGTCGCTATCTAGTGAAATTGATCTCGGGGAAACCCACGTCTACCAGGCCGGGACCGACAACCTCGTAGATCAGCGACTTGCAGTCCCAGCTAACGACACTAGGGTGATGTCCACCCCGTCCAGCACCAGCATCGATCTCAGGGCGGCGTTTAGCGCTGCAAACCCCTTCTGTTCAATGAACAGCATCTCGATTGTCTACAGGGCTTCAGTAACCAGCACCGGAAATTATGCAATGTCGGCTTCATACCGACGAATGCCTGCGCACGAGGCTTATATCTACAATTACTGGGGTGAACCAATCGGAAATAATGGGCCCGTTGCATCCAAAGTTACGGCAATACTGAGGGATGATGTTAGAGACCCATTCTGCCTTGCCGGTTGGGGCTGTCAAGAGGCCACTTTCTCAGGCGGCGGCGTCTATGAAAGCAATCAATAGATAATGAATCAAAGAGTCCTGAAAGCCATGCTCGTCGCACTGGGTCCGATTGTGGCCCACGTGATTTGCTGGTCCTTTTACTCACTCCAACTCGTGATCGCTGGAGCTGTTCACCATACCAACTTAAATCTTCGCCCGATTGAAAGTATCTTTTCGGTCGATAAGATCGTCGTGACCACCCTTCTGTCCTTGGTTTTTTTTGTGGAGCGAGTCCTCGTCCAGAGTCTGCCGGCGCTGAAGTTTTTTGTCGTCAATTTTGCCATCTCGTCGGTAGTCATTGCGATCATCGCCGATATGGCCAAGGGCGAGCTGCATCAGATGCTGTACACGTATCTTTTCTTGGGTGGAACGGTTCTATCTGCTTTGGCCTCAGCGCTCTTTGTCAGAAAAGTGAATTCCTCGAACTACGTCTAGGCGGCCCCGAGATCTGGCTATGAAAGGTTTGGATGAACCCGGTAGCGGTTGCGCTTCTTCAGCTCCCGTATCTCGGCCGACTCGGCCGCTGCCGGGCCGGCCCCGGATTCTTTACGCTCGGCGATGGCGATCCAGCGCTTCAGCGTGGTGACCGACAGCCCGAAATCCTTCGCAATCTGCGCCAGCGGCGCCTCGCCCTTGCGGGCCACATCAATAACATCCTGGCGGAACTCCGCCCCATAAGCGGCTCTTCAAGGTTCCCGGGGAAACAGGTTCGTGTTGTAGCAAGCAGAGGACTCGTGGTCCTGCTGGGATGAGTGTTCCTACGCATTCAACCTGAACAGGAACCACG
>NZ_JBVAYV010000081.1:0-6840 GCF_055412805.1 Pseudarthrobacter kochi | reverse complement strand
CTTTCAGCCGGTAGAACAGTGCGTCAACAACACTATTTTCCCAGTTCAGAAGCACCTTTCGTCGCTTAAACACACCCTGCGGGCCCCACCCTCATGAAAACCTCGGGCTAGTTCCTCCCAGCCACCCCGGATCCACCCCGGATTTCCCCACGCCCGACGACGGCGGATCCCCCCTTCCGCCGTCGTCGTCGAAACACCAGTTCACTGGCTACAGTGACGTCAAAGGAGACACCCCCGCATGAACGCCCTGATCAACTCTTTGATGGTACGGGCGGCCGACGCCCCCGCCATCAGACCTGCCGTGGCGCTCGGTACACCGCTGCTGCTGACCATCGCCGCCATCGGCATCGCGATTTTGCTGGTCATGATCATCCGCTTCAAGATCCAGGCCTTCGTGGCGCTGCTGACGGTCAGCATCCTGGTCGCCGTGGCATCCACGATCCCGCTGAAGGATGTCTTCACGGTGGTCGCCACCGGCGTCGCCTTCCTCGTCGCCATCCCGGTGTTCTTCGAGGTGGGCGTCATTGTGCTGGTGCCGATCGTCTATGCCTTCGCGAAGATCGCCAACGTGCATCCCATCAAGTCCGGCCTGCCGATGGCCGGCATTATGCTGGCCATCCACGTGGCCGTGCCGCCGCACCCGGGCATCGTCGCCGGAGCCGGCGTCTTCGGCGCGGACATCGGCCTCATCACGCTCATCTCGTTGTCCATCTGTGTGCCGCTGGGCTTCCTGTCCTACTTTGTGGCCTCCATCATGAACCGCAAGGACTATGAACTCCTGCCCGGCGTCAAGGCCCAGCTCGACGAATTCGGCTCCAAGGACATCATCCACGAGGGCCACGAGGGCAAGAACCACCACGTCGTCGCGCCGCCGCGGCCGGGGCTGATCATCTTCCTCATCGCCGTCGCGCTGTCCTTCTTCCTGCTGGCCGTCCGGCGCCAGTGGTCGCTGCGTGAAACCGGCGAGATCTTCGAAGGCGCGCTCCCGCCCATCGCCTCCATCCTTATGGTGGTCGCGGCCGGCGGAGTGTTCGGCGAAGTGCTGCGCACCTCCGGCATCGGGGAGGCCTGAGCGCCTGATGCGTGCACGTCTCGACCAGCTGGTGGCTTCCGCCCTCCAGCAGGGCGCGGCCTCGCCGACGCCGCCGGCGTCCTGGTAGCCGTGCAGCTGGACCACGCCTCCGATCTCCGCGTGAATACCGACGCCGTTGCCGCCGGGGCCGACTCCGCCCAGGTGGAGGACTTCGTGGCCCGGACCGGCGCCCAGCTGCTGGCCGTGGCCGTAGGCAACGTCCACGGCAAATACCAGGGCGAACCGGAGCTGCGGTGGGACGTGCTGCAGGACATTGCCGTGCGGACCCGCATTCGGCTGGTGCTGCACGGCGCCTCGGGAATCCCCGCCGCGGAGCTCGTCAAGGCCGCCGCCATGAACGTGGGCAAGGTCAACTTCAACACGGAGCTGCGGACCGGCGTTCTGGGGATCCTCGAGGCGCGCACGGCCGCGCACCGCAGGGACGGCGAGAACCTTCAGGGACTGCTGGCCGAATGGGACGCCACGGCGGGGACGTTCGCGGCCACGGCGCTGTCCACACTCTCACGCTGATCAACTGACGGATCAGAAAACAGGGGGAGGCTAGGATCAGACCATGATCCTGGCCTCCCTCGTTTTCGCGCTGCTTGCGGCCCTGCTGCACGTCTACATCTTCACCATGGAGTCCATCACCTGGGCGCGGCCGGCCACGTGGAAACGGTTCAGCATCACCTCGCAGGCCGACGCCGACACCACCCGGCCGCTGGCCTACAACCAGGGCTTCTACAACCTTTTCCTGGCCGCCGGGGCCCTCGCCGGCACCGGTGCCATCGCCCTGGGCCACCCTGCGGTCGGCTGGACCCTGGTTTTCAGCAGCTGCGGCTCGATGCTCCTGGCCTCGATCGTGCTCGCCTTCAGCGGCCGCAAATACCTCCGTGCGGCCGCCACCCAGGGCGCGACGCCCCTGCTCGCCGTCGTGCTCGCAGCGCTGGGGCTACTGAGCGCCTGAACCGACGGCACTGGCCGCCGGCCGGGACAAGGCCGAGAATGGAGGCAACACAGTAGCGTTGCCGCTCACCAGCACTCACCAGCACTCAACAAGCTCAAGGGGGCGCGGTGGAAGGGTCCGTAGGGGGCTCCATGGCTTCACGGCAGCAGCCAGGGCGCCGGTATGCCCTGCGGCCGGACCGCGACCTGGTGATCGATCTCGCCAGGTTCTTCTGCCTTGTGCTCGTCGTGGTGGGGCACACCATGATGGTCAGCCCGGTGCTGCACCCGGACGGCACCGTGACCTCAGAGAACACCCTCGGCAGCCAGCACTGGTTCGAACCGGTGGTCTGGGTCCTGCAGGTCATGCCGCTCTTCTTCGTCGCCGGGGGCGTCACCGGCGTGCAGTCCTGGCGGCGCCTGCGGGCCCGGGGCGGCAGCGCCTTCGACTTCATGCAGGCCCGCATGCTGCGGCTCATCCGCCCCGCCGCCGTCCTCCTCGCGGTCATGTTCACCGGGCTCTGGGCCGCACGCATGGCCGGGGTTGACCCGCAGGTCATCCAGCTGCTGGTCTCCGGTGCCGGCATGCCGCTGTGGTTCCTGGCCGCCTACCTCGCGGCGCAGCTGAACCTTCCACTCCTGGCGCGGCTGCATGCCCGGGCCCCGTGGCTGACCCTGGCAGGCCTCACATCGCTGGTGGTGGCGGTGGACTGCCTGCGGGGGATGATGCCGGCCCTGGCGTACCTGAACATGATCTTCCTGTGGTGCGCGGTGCAGCAACTTGGCTTCTTCCTCGCCGACGGCGGGCCAGTGGCCCCCGGGCGCCCCGCGCTGGCGGGCATCATCCTGGGCAGCAACCTGGTCCTGGGGCTGCTGGTGTGGCTGGGGCTGTACTCCGGGAACATGCTGGTGAACCTCAACCCGCCCAACCTGACCCTGCTGCTCCTCGGGTTCTCGCAGGCCGCGGCCCTGCAACTTTTCCGTCCTGTGCTTGCCCGGCTGGCGTCCCTGGCGTGGGCGCGGCGGGTCATCGGAGTGGGCGGACGGTGGTCCATGACCGTCTACCTCTGGCATTTGCCCCTGCTCGCGGCCATGTCCGGACTTTTGCTGCTGACCGCCTTTCCGCAGCCGGCGGGGGGAACGGCCGCCTGGTGGTGGGGGCGGCCGCTCGTGCTGCTGGCTTTGATCGGGCTGCTGCTGCCCGTACTCATGCTTTTCGGCCGGCTCGAAGAACGCCCGACGGCGCCCGCGACTGCCCTGTCCCGTCCGGCGGCCGCCGTGGTGACGGCCGCCGTCGTCGTCTATGTTCCGGTGGTCGACGCAGCGCTTAACGGACTCACCCTCGGACTGCTTGGCGGGGGAGCGGCGTGTTTCGCACTCGCCGTCCTCCTGCTGGGGCGGATCCCGGTCCGGTTCGTGACCGATTCGGCCCCCGGCGGATCGGGACCGCCATTGCCACGCCCGCCTTTAAGTGCCAATGTCGAACCATGACGGAGAACTCGGCAGCCACTGAAGACACGTTCAGCCCGGACGTATCCACCACCCGCAATGATGAGCTGCACCGCTACGAGCTCCACGCTGGCGGAAAGCTGGCAGTCCAGATCCGCTTCATTGATGAGCCCGGCCATGTGGACTTCATCCACACTGATACGGCGGAGCAATTCCAGGGCCAGGGGCTCGGCAAGGTGCTGGCCCACTTCGCCCTGGACGACGTCGTGGCCTCCGGCAAGCGGATCATCCCAAACTGCCCCTTCATGTACCGGTACCTGCGCAAGCACGACTCCTACACCCAGTACATCGACTGGCCGGAGCAGCCACCGGCCGGAGCCTGAAACCCGGCCGGCTGCGGGCGGGGCGGCCGCGCGGGCTTGTGACAGGGGCAACAACCTCGTAAGGTTTTAGCAGAGTTATGCAGTTGGCTCTTGGACGTGTCCCTTTGGAGAACCCCGTGAACCATAAACTGCGTGTGCTGGTCCGTGTGGATGTCGACCCCGGACACGTGACCCTCGAAGTCACCGGCTGCCTTACCCAACCGGACTTTCCCTCCCTGCTGCACATCATGCGGCGGGCCGGCCGCCTCGGCGCAGGCACGGATGTGATCATCGACCTGCACGGCGCCTCCCATCTGGACCCGGAGATCCTCCTGCAGCTCAGGTCCACCGCCGATGCCAGTGTGGCTGCCGGCGCGCCGGGTCCCGGGGCCGGCGTGGAGCCGTTCCGCGTCACCCTGGCGGAGCCCGCAGACCTGCCGATCTGCCTGCTGCACGTGGGCTCCGACGGCGAAGTGCTCGCCGGCCTCGAGGGCGAACTCGCGGCAGTCCCGGCGCTTGATCTTGCGGCGGAGTCCCTCGCCGACGCCTCCGCCGGCATTACAACTGTCGTAACCTCCGGGGTGCCGCTGGATCCGGGACTGGATGAGGCCTGCAGCCCGGTCCCGGCCGAGCTCAACACCATCAACGGCCTGGAGCTCTCCGAGTACTTCGAGGGAACCCTCGACCCCGCCGCGACCGTCCGGGCGCTGTGCGAGGTGGCCCTGGGCCAGCTGGCCGACGCCCTGTACCGGCACCTCGACACGGCCAGCCCGTCCTTCGGCGCCCACACCTGGTACGAGCTGGCCACCGAAGAGCTGCAGAACCGCCACCGGGGCGCTGCGGGCGGTCCCGCGGAAGGCGAACTGGCCGCGGGGCAGGCCCTCGCCTGAGGCCGGGCCCACACCGGTTAGGCTGTCGCCATGACTCCACATGCCGCGACCCCGGCTGACACCACCGCCCTGATCACCGGAGCCACCGCCGGGATCGGGGCCGAATTCGCCCGCCAGCTCGCAGAACAGGGCCGCAACGTGGTCCTCGTGGCCCGCGATGCCGCCCGGCTCCAGGCCGGGGCGGAGGAGCTGGAGAACCGGTACGGCGTCCGCGCGGAGGTTCTCTCCGCCGACCTCGCGGACGACGCCGGGGTGGCAGCCGTCGTCGCGCGTCTCACCGATCCGGCGCGGCCGGTGGAAATCCTCGTCAACAACGCCGGGATCGGCCTGCTGCGTTCCTTCGCGGAGAACGAAATCGCGGAGGAGACCCGGCATCTGAAGCTGCATGTGGAGACCGCCATGCAGCTGACCCACGCCGCGCTGCAGGGCATGCTCGGCCGGCACTCGGGCAGGATCATCAACGTTGCCAGCGTGGCGGCGTTCCTGCCCCGCGGAAGCTACTCGGCGGCCAAAGCGTGGCTGGTCAGCTTCTGCCGCTGGGCAAACCTCGCCTACTCCAAGGAGGGTGTGAACGTGACGGCGGTCTGCCCCGGGTTTACCCACACGGAGTTCCACGACCGGATGGGCATGGACAAGACGGTAACCCCGCGCTGGATGTGGCTGCAGGCCGAGCGGGTGGTGCGCGAAGGCCTCGCCGACAATGCACGGGGCAAAGCCGTTTCCATCCCGACCAAGCGCTACAAGGTGCTGACCGCAGCCGCCCGCGTGCTCCCGGACAGGCTCGTATCCGGGCCCCCGCGCCGCGCCAAATAGCCGCTCAGAGCCCGCCGGCCGGAGACTGGCGCCGGCGGATCAGGACCACAACAAGGATGCCCAGCACGGCTCCCACCAGGGTCTCGACGGCGCGCTCGGTCACCAGAACCCGGGGGTCGGCAGGGGCGGCGAGCTGTGTCATCAGCAGGATCACGGGAGTAAAGGACACCATGGCCAGGCCGTAGTGCCTGGTCATGAACAGCTCGGTGGTGAACTGCAGGACAATCACCAGGAATGCCAGGACGGCTGCCTCGTGGCCCGGGAACGCCCGGAGGGGCGAGAAGGCCCAGGGGAACAGCACCACGGCGACCACCACGAGGCCCAGCAGGGTGCCAACAATCCGGTGCAGGCCGCGGTGCACGCTGCTTGGCATGTCCGCTCCAGCCAGCGGGACCGCGGCCGCGGCCATGGCCCAGTGCGGGTGTCCGCTTCCGCTGAGCACCCCGACGGAGCCGGCCGCTCCGACCGCGGCGAGGTACCGGGCGGCGTGGATCCAGGCTGCCCGGCGTCTCGCCCCGAGCATCGCCGGGACAGCGCGCCCGGCTCCGCGTTGCCAGGCCCGGCCCCGGACCCAGCCGCCGAACCCCACCGCCATGGAAAAGACGGCGGACAGTGCGCCGATCAGGACCGCCGTGTGCCAGTGCACCGTCGTGGGGACGGAGGCGCAGGCGCCCAGGGCCAGGATTCCGAAGAACGGGCCGTTGGGCTTCAGGGCGACCTTGTCCGCGAAGAGGGAGCCCGTTGCCGCCAGCAGCGTTTCGGTGACGACCAGCACCCAGGAATGGAGCTGGTTCGCCGACAGGAAGACGCCGACAGCCAGCCCGCCCACCAGGAGGACGGCAGCCTGGCCCTGGTGCTTGAGGCGCAGTTGGTGCGGCTCGTTCCGGCCGTACATGCCGGTCAGGGCGGCGAACACGGCGTAGATGATCAGGTCCGGGCGGCCCGCAGCCAGGAGCAGGAGGGATGGCACGGCCACGCTGACGGCCACGCGAACGGCCGGGACGTGGTCCTTGTTGGCCGGCGCCAGGCTGTGGAGGGTGCGCAGATGCGCGTTGAGGGACTGCACGGATGCCTCCAATTCCAGGGTGGGGACGGGCCTGCGGCCGGACGCGCCTAAGGCCTGCCTTGTGTGTCCGCCGCCAGGGGCAAACACACAAAGCAGGCCTCGCTGGGCGGGACTTTGCTACAGAATCCGGGTTAGCCGCAATACCGTTTACTTAGCGTCTGTTCTGTTAATGTTGGTGTATGGCTCGCAGCGGATGGATTAAGCCCGAAACCCCGGAACGTTTGAGTGATCACGTCTCCCTGG
>NZ_JBVAYV010000080.1:0-6876 GCF_055412805.1 Pseudarthrobacter kochi | reverse complement strand
CCAGGCAATCATCCGCCAGCTCCCGCAACGGATCGTCCCCCAACGGACCAGCCTCCCGGCCGACACCGGCCACGGACGGACCACCGCCGTCAGCGCCGGCCCCGGCGACGGAATCCAGCGCCGCCGTCAACACCGCGACAGCCGCCAGGGCCGCCCTGCCATCGGCACTCCAGTCCGTGCTTTCCATACACCCAAACTAGCGCGCACCTCCGACATTTTTCACGAACCGGCCCCGGGCAGCGGGACGGGCGCCGGCAACTGCCGGCGACCCGGATGTGGATTGTCTTCGCGCCGGCGTTCACCTGATTCTTTACGGGTGGCTCGAGTCAGTCCCACCCTGAACTGTCGCAGCTTGCGGGGATTCTCTTCCAGGTCCGCATCGGTGAGAGTGCGATGGGGAGGGCGGAGGCGCCAGCGAGCAGGACCCAGATCCAGAGCACGGGCTGGACACCGCTCCATGTGGCCACGGCGCCCCCGGCAAGGCTGGCGACAGGCATGATTCCAAGGACAAAGAGTCTGTTGCTGGCCATGACTGTTCCGAGCCTGTCGGAGGGTGCGATGCGCGGGATGATGCCGGCACCCGCTACCGATATGACCACGACCAGGAAGGCCCACCCGAACGCGACGCCAAGCCATAGAGCGGGGAACCCTGGAAGGGCGGGGGCAAGGGGCGTCAGTGCTACGACCGGGACGCAGGCCACGCCGCTAAGAATCCTGGTCTTCCCGATGCCGAACCGTGTCAGGATGGCCGTCGCGGCCAACGAGGCCACGAGCCCGCCCATGGCGGCGAAGGTGCTGAGCAGCACGAAAACGGCGGGGCTAAGCCTTGATCCACCGATCCGCGGTTGGTCCTGACTGATTGTCGGGGGTGGCCGTGGTTTTGGTTGCGGGCATGGCGGGTTGTCGGCCTCGCTGCCGGTAGCGTTCCACTGTGTGTTTCTGGTCTGGCCGTTGTCCGGCGGTGAGCGGGGTTCTATGCCGCTTGCGGTGGGGCGTGGACGCTGGTGAAGAGCTCGTCCCAGTCGGTTTGCCAGGGCCACCTTTTGGGCAGGTGAAGAAGGATGCGTCGGGCGCTGGAGGCGATCCGGGCCGGGACGTGGATGAGTTTGCGGCGGATCGTGCCGGTCCTGGCGTTGCCGAAGCGGCCGCCGGCGAGGATCCCGGCGGCTCGGGTGAGGTTGTAGGCCATGACCGCGGCGACCAGCCAGGCCGAGTTCGCGGCGAAAACGCCGGAGGGCAGGTGCGCCAGCGCGCTGTCCTTTAGATCGGCATAACCAGGACATGAAGATAATCGATGATGGCGTGTTTCCGGTGGATCTTGTCAGCGGCGACGGTGTCCAGGACCGCTGCGTCCACGGTGGTGAAGAACGCGTGGTGCCGGTGGGTTTCAAAAAGGGTGAGTTGCCCGTCGCTGGCTTTCTTGTTGAGTTCGGGGATACGTCGCACGATCATGCGGCCGGCGATCTGCTCGGTTTTCTTGCGGGACGTGAACGCGGTGAACACGGTTTCTGCGACTTCGGCCCGCGAGACCCAGGTGTTGTTTTCCTCGTCGAAGACCGCATCGGTGTATTCGATGGTTTTCCACGCCGTTTCAGGGATCCCGGCGATGGCGCGTTTCACGGCCGGGTCCATGCGGACTGTCACCGAGACGGCCGCCCCGGCGGCCAGCGCCGCGGCCACCGAATCATGGCCATAGTAGCGTTTGGCGCCGCGGGCGGAATTCGCCGCCCCTTTGCGCAGCCGCTGGGCCAGGATTACCGGGGCACTGTCCTTGGTCGAGGCGGTGGCCAGCAGTGCGTTCAGTCCGCGGACCCCTGAGTATCCGTAGCCGGAGCCCTGCTTGGCGTATCCGTGGACCTCGATGATCGTGTCATCGACATCCACGAACACGAAGTCGCTGCCGGCGGGTGAACCCAGCATCGGTGTCCGGCCGGCCAGGTTTCCCAGGAAGCGGGACGCGACCGCGTCCAGTTGGCGGACATGCCCGAACGTGAAGGACCGCAGGAACGAACCAAGCGTCGAGGGCGCGTAACAGTCAGTGAAGAGCCGATTCATTCCCCCGTGACGCAACACGGACATGTCATCGATCGAGTCCGCGCCGGCGACCATCCCGGCCACCAGGGACGCGAGCTTCAGCCCGGCATTCGCGCCCTTGTCCGTCGGCACCGTCAGCCATTCATCGGCCAGTTCCTGCAGCCCGGCGTCCCGGGCCAACGTCATCACCGGCAACAGCCCGGCCGAGGACACAAGATTCGCCTCGTCGAAGGAAGCTGACACCGCGGCCGGCTTATGGAAAACTTGCATCTGCGAGATGCTCCTCTTCTTCAGCAAAAAGTGTTCTGCCGCAAGTCCAATTTTCGCTGAAAAGACGGGCATTTCGTGTTTAAAACGCCGGAGACGACCCAAGCCTCATCGGTGGATCAAGGCTAAGTGGACGCCAAGGGTGACCAGAGATGCCGACTTCGCTAGGCCAGTAGCTTCATTCCGAGCCACGGGGACCAATGGGTTTCAATCTGTACCATTTCCCGTTCTAAGGGAATACGTGTGCCTGACCAGTATCTGACGCTGACGTGCGACGCCTGCAGCGCGGCTGAGAATTTCGTGGTGCGCAACGGTCGGCAGGCGACGAACACTCACAGCTGCCAGGTCCAGGCCACCCGGCACCGGAGCCCCGGATGGTTCCTCGGCGGAATATTCGTCCCCTCTGCTGCCTGACGCGGGGAACACCAGGACATCTGCCCTCAACCCCTGCCAACCGTCCGGAACGCGGCAGCTGGCTACCAGCCCGTCAGGTGCCGCTTCGGACGTTCCTGCCGGTAAAGGTACCGGCCATCACCCTCCTGCAGCAGGCCCCGCAGGATCCGGGCGGCATAGCCGCGCCGCCGGGCGTGTGGCCATGCAGTACAGCCCGCCCCGGCCCCCTCCCCCGTTCGGCGGGACTGCAAGGCGTCCGACGGCGGCCGGCACGCCGTCGTCGTCCCGCACGAGGACGTACAGCGAGGGGCAGCGTTCCAGGATCCCGCGGGCGCCGGCGAGGGCGGTGTCGTCGCCGCGGCCGTCCACGCTCCACCACAGCTGCAGCCACTCCGCGGAGGGCCCGGCGGAAATTTCGACGCCGGAGTCAGCCGCCGGCGAATCAGTTCCACCTTCCCGGACCAGCACCAGGGTTTCGGACTGCCGGGTGACTCCTTCCGCGTCCAGTACCGCGTTGAGCGGCGCGTAGCGAGGGTCCTCGAAGACCTGGAAGATCAGCGGCAGCCGGCGGTTGCGGTACCAGAGGCGTGCCTGCCGGAGCGCGGCGGGCTGTGCGTGGGCGTCCACGCCGGGCTCCCGGGCCAGACCGAGTTGGCCCGCTGCGTCACACCCGAGGCGGCACGGAGGACCCAGCCGCCGGACTCTTCCCGTTCGGCGGCAGGCCATGCGGCGTCCATCAGCGCCTCAAGCCCGGTCATCGATTCGTGTTCCATTGGGGTCCCTTCCGTCCGGCACGCCGCCCTGTCCTTCCCGCGGGTACTTCCGGCACAGCAGCATCGACAGCAAAGGCTCCCCGGTTTCCCGGAGAGCCGTTGCCGCCAATCACGTCAGGCTACTTGGTGCCGTCAGCCTTCTTGGCTTCCGGCTTGAAGTCGACGCCGGCCTCCTTGCGCTGCTGCGCCGTGATGGGAGCGGGCGCCTGGGTCAGCGGATCGAAGCCGCCGCCGGACTTCGGGAACGCAATGACGTCGCGGATGGACTCGACGCCGGCCAGCAGCGCGACCACGCGGTCCCAGCCGAACGCAATGCCGCCGTGGGGAGGCGCACCGAACTTGAAGCCCTCGAGCAGGAAGCCGAACTTCGTCTGGGCATCGGCCTTGTCCAGGCCCATCAGCTCGAAGACCCGTTCCTGGACGTCGCTCTGGTGGATACGGATCGAGCCGCCGCCGATTTCGTTGCCGTTGCAGACAATGTCGTAGGCGTAGGACAGCGCGGACTCGGGATCCTTGTCGAAGCTGTCCATAAACTCGGGCCTGGGCGAGGTGAACGCGTGGTGCACGGCGGTCCACTGGCCGGCACCAACGGCGACGTCGCCGGACGCGACGGCGGCCGCGGCGGGTTCGAACATCGGTGCGTCCACCACCCAGCAGAAGGCCCAGTCGCTCGGGTTGATGAGTCCGGTGCGGTGGCCTATCTCCACGCGGGCGGCACCCAGCAGGGCGCGGGACGGCGTCTTCTCGCCGGCGGCGAAGAAGATGCAGTCACCCGGCTTGGCGCCGACGGCCCCGGCCAGGCCGGCGCGCTCGGCGTCCGTCAGGTTCTTGGCCACGGGGCCGGCGAGTTCGCCGTCTTCCTTGAACAGGACGTAGGCCAGGCCCTTGGCGCCGCGCTGCTTGGCCCATTCCTGCCAGGCGTCAAGGGCGCGGCGGGCCTGCGAGGCGCCGCCCGGCATCACGACGGCGCCGACGTAGGGTGCCTTGAAGACGCCGAAGTTGGTGTCCTTGAAGAACTCGGTAAGCTCGGTGAGTTCCAGCGCGACGCGCAGGTCCGGCTTGTCCGAACCGTAGCGGGCCATGGCGTCGTGGTAGGTGATGCGCTGGATCGGCGTCGGGATTTCGACGTCGATGAGCTTCCACAGTGCCTTGACGATGCTTTCGCCCAGCCGGATGATGTCGTCCTGCTCAACGAAGCTGGCTTCGATGTCGAGCTGGGTGAACTCCGGCTGGCGGTCCGCACGGAAGTCCTCATCGCGGTAGCAGCGGGCTATCTGGTAGTACTTCTCAAAGCCGCCGACCTGCAGGAGCTGCTTGAACAGCTGCGGTGACTGCGGCAGCGCGTACCAGGAACCCGGCGCCAGGCGTGCGGGGACCACGAAGTCGCGGGCGCCTTCCGGCGTCGAGCGCGTCAGCGTGGGGGTTTCGATCTCGACGTAGCCGTCCTGGTGGAGCAGTTCGCGGGCCACGCGGTTGGCCTCGGAGCGCAGGCGCATGTTGCGGGCGGGGCCGGGGCGGCGCAGGTCCAGGTAGCGGTGCTTGAGGCGGGCTTCCTCGCCGACCTCGACGTGCTCATCGATCTGGAACGGCAGCGGCTCCGAGGTGTTGAGGATGGTGACCGTCTCGGCCATGACCTCGATCTCGCCGGTGGCCAGCGCGGGGTTCTCGTTGCCCTCCGGGCGCCGGGAGACGGTGCCGGTAACCTGCAGCACGTACTCGTTGCGCAGCCCGTGGAAGACTTCCTCTTCACGGACGACCACCTGGGACACGCCCGAGGCGTCGCGCAGGTCAACGAAGGCGACACCACCGTGGTCACGACGCCGGCCGACCCAGCCGGCGAGGGTTACGGTTTGTCCAATGTGCTCGGAGCGAAGGGATCCGAGGTCATGTGTGCGCAGCACAGCACGCCTTTCTGAAGAAGACAGAGGGAAATCAGAACTCATGTTCAATAGGATCGCTACAGGAACGATCCCGTTCGAGTTTACCCGTTGGAAAGGCCCCTCCCGCCATGGCAAGCCGCCCCCAGAGCGAGCCGTCCCCTGACCAGCGCACACCGCGGCAGCTGCAGCGCCGCCTGGGCGTTCTCGATTCGACCGCGATCGGGCTTGGCTCCATGCTGGGCGCCGGCGTGTTTGTGGTGTTCGCACCGGCTGCCGCCCTGGCCGGTCCCCTGCTGGCCGTGGCAGTGGCCCTGGCCGGCGTGATCGCGTACTGCAACGCGGTGGCCTCGGCCCAGCTGGCCGCCATGTACCCCTCCAGCGGCGGCACCTATGTCTACGGGCGGAACCGGCTGGGCGAGTGGCCCGGCTTTATCGCGGGCTGGGGTTTCGTCACCGGCAAGACCGCGTCCTGCGCAGCGATGGCGTTGACGTTTGGCCACTATGCGGCACCGGAATTCGCGACGCCGCTGGCAGTGGCCGCCGTCGTGGTCCTGACCGGCGTGAACCTGCTCGGCATCACCCGGACCGCCCTGCTGACCCGGATCCTGCTCGGCGTGGTGCTCGCCACCCTGGCGTTCGTGGTGGCCGCGGCGATTCTGGGACCGCATGCTGCCGACGGTGGCGCCGGCGCCGCCGCCGGGGCGGGCGGCTGGGGCGTGCTGCCGGCGGCCGGGCTGATGTTCTTCGCCTTCGCCGGTTATGCCCGGATCGCGACGCTGGGAGAAGAGGTCAAGGACCCCACCCGCACCATTCCGCGGGCCATTCTCGCCGCGCTGGCCGTGGCCTTCGTCATCTACCTCGGGCTGGCGCTGCTGCTGCAGTGGCATCTGCCGGCTGAGCAGCTGGCCGGGTCGGCGGCGCCGCTGCTCGACGCCGTCACCAGCTCGCGGCTCAGCGCCGGTGCACCGTTCGTCCAGGCCGGCGCGGCCGCCGCGTGCCTCGGCGCGCTGCTGGCACTGGTCACGGGGGTGGGCCGGACCGCCATGGCGATGGCGCGGGAACGCGACCTGCCGTCCCCGCTCGCCCGAGTGGGCGGCGCGCACACAGTTCCGTTTGTGGCCGAACTGACCGTTGCCGCCGCCGTGATCGTGCTGCTGCTGACCACCAATGTGCTGACCGTGGTGGGCTTCTCCAGCTTCGGCGTGCTCGTCTATTACTCGGTGACGAATGCCGCCGCCTTCACCTTGTCCGCGCGTCCCTGGCATGCGCCGCGCTGGCTCAATGTCCTGGGCTTCCTCGGCTGCCTGCTCCTGGCCGTGACCCTGCCGCCAGCCTCTGTGCTGGGCATGGCGGCAGTGCTGGCCGTGGGGGTGGCGGGGCGCTTCCTTGTGCTGCGGCGGCGGCTCCGGAAAGCTGCCGCTTAGCCTTGATCCACCGATCCGCCTGGGCTGATGATCTGGATCTGACTTTTGGCGGTTTTGCGGGCTGAGTGCGTGGTGGGGTGCCGGGCCTCGCTGCCCTTGGGTGTT
>NZ_JBVAYV010000079.1:0-7163 GCF_055412805.1 Pseudarthrobacter kochi | reverse complement strand
AAAGAGGTGGGGATGTCCCCGTCAACTACTCATAACAATAATACCCCCAGGGGTATCTTGCAACACGGTTGATGCTGTACGAAGAGATACGAAAAAGAGCGGTCCGGGACTACCCAGTCCCGGACCGCTCACCATTGCCCGCCCGAAAGCGAACACCTACATACCAGCGGCCCCGGCCTGGGGCGGGCCGGGTAGAAGGCTGGGGTTTCGTTGGCCTTGGCTCCCGCTTAGGTTCCGCAGTACGTCCGGTAGGCACCGAAGTCCGCAGGCGCGGCGGCAGCGTAACGATCCAGGCCCGGGCGCTCGACATACGGGTTGGTCACCGCGTCCAGCAGCCGCTTGAGCGGATCCAGCTCCCCTCCCGTAGCGGCAGTAAGCGCCTCCTCCACCAGGTGGTTGCGGGGGATATAGACGGGGTTGACCCGGTCCATCGCGTCGGCGTCGGGGCTCAGGGCGCTCCAACGTTCCGCCCACGCGTCAAACGCTGCCGGGTCGGGGAGCAGGCTGCGCGCGGCTTCCCGGTGGCCGCGGGCGGCCGCGCCGAGGCCTCGGAAGAACGAGGTGTGGTCGGCACGCCCCGCCTGGAGGAGACTGAGCAACCCGTCCACGAGGGGCGAGGCGGCGTCGTCGTCGACGTCGTGGTGCAGGCCGAGTTTGGCCCGCATGCCGGCCGACCAGGCGGCACTGTACTGCCTGCGGAATCCGGCGAGGGATTCCTGCGCGAGGGCGACCGCCTGCTCCTGCCCGTCGTGGAAGAGGGGCAGGAGTGACTCCGCGAGCCGCGTGAGGTTCCACTCCGCCATCGCCGGCTGGTTGCGGTAGGCGTAGCGTCCGGTCTCGTCGATCGAACTGTAGACCGCGGCCGGGTCAAACGCGTCCATGAAGGCGCAGGGCCCGTAGTCGATGGTTTCGCCCGAGATTGTCATGTTGTCGGTGTTCATGACCCCGTGCACAAAACCCACAAGCATCCACTGGGCCACGAGGGACGCCTGGGCGGCTATCACCGCCTGGAACAGCGCGACATAGGGGTTCCCGGCCTCGGCGGCGCCGGGATGGTGGCGGGTGATCGCATGGTCGGCAAGCCGGCGCAGGAGGTTGATGTCGCCCGTGGCCCGGGCGTACTGGAAGCTGCCCACGCGCAAATGGCCGCTCGCGACCCGCGTGAGAACTGCTCCCGGCAACATGGTGTCGCGCAGAACCGGCCGCCCCGTCGCCACAACGGCGAGGGACCGGGTGGTGGGGATCCCCATCGCGTGCATCGCTTCACTCACGATGTACTCCCGCAGCATCGGACCAACAGCCGCCAGCCCGTCACCACCGCGGGCGAACGGGGTGCGCCCGGAGCCCTTGAGATGGACATCGCGGAGGTGGCCCCCGGCGTCGGTAATCTCACCGAGCAGGAGCGCGCGCCCGTCGCCGAGCCGGGGGGCCAGCCAGCCGAACTGGTGGCCGGTGTACGCCTGCGCCACAGGAGTGGCGCCATTGGGGACCAGGTTGCCGGTCAGCAGACGCAGCCCCTCGGGACCGCGCAGGTGCGTGGGGTCGAGGCCAAGCCCGGCGGCCAACGGCTCGTTGAGCACGAGAAGACGTGGGTCCGGAGCCGTCTCTGCCTGCCAGGGAACGGCCATTTCGCCCAACTCCCTGGCAAAGCGGGAGTCAAAGCGGCCGTCAAAGCTGACGGTTGATGGGGCTGCGGCAGTCATCCTCCAAGATTACCCGCGGCACCGCTAGCGGCCGTTGAGTTCCATGGACCTGCCAAGAATGCGCGCACCTTCGGGAAAGGCGCTTGGGTTGGGTCCGGAGTGGCCTTGCCGTCCGCACACGGCGCAGCAGGGCTTAGGGGGCGGCAACCATCTCGACGGCCACCGTCTCAATGATCCTGGTCGATGGCTCACCGACCAGCGCCGGCGCCGTCACACCGGTTTTCCACGTGTCGTTCTGCAGTCGGCCCAGAAAGTCCACGGCAGCAGCCTGCGTATCGAAGTCCATCTCCAGCATCACGTAGTCCTCCTGGTCGAGCGGACGCGAGATCCGGTACGACCGCACCCCGGAAGCGGCGCGGTCGAGTGGGTCGCTGTCGAAAGCGCTCTTCCACATGCCGAAGTCCCGGACCTGGTGTTCGATCTGCAGGGTAATCATGGGTCACTCCTGTCGACGGTTCCTGAAGCCCAACTGTAGGCCCGAAAGGCTGCCCAAAGTAAGGTGCCTGGCACGAAGGGTAATCCACGGTCCGAGCATCCGGGTTCCCCGGTAGCCCGGCCGTCGCCGGCCCGGCGCTAGGGAAACGTTAAGACTTCACCCTGTTTGGCCCCGGCGCCGCTCCCGCAAGGTAGCGTGAAGTGCGCGCCGTCCCTGCAGAGTCCCCCAATGATGCAGGGGCGGCGCCTTTATGCGCCAGCGCTACTGGCCCTGGAAGAGATTGAGGATGTTGCCCTCACTGTCCAGGAACCACGCGGCCTTGCCTACCGGAGTCGACGCAATCCCGTTCTCAGTCTTCAGACCAGGAAAGTCGTACTCCTCGAACACAACGCCGCGGCCGCGCAGGTCCTTGACCTCGGCCTCGATGTCGTCTGTTCCCCAGCCCATCTGGGTGTTTTTCGCTGTTCCGGCAGTGTCGGTCTTGTAGAGCAGGAAGGCCGTGCCTTTGCCGCAGCGGTACATCAGGTTCTCCTCGTCCATGGCGTCCGCGGGCTCCAGTCCCAGCACGTCACGGTAGAAATTGCTCGCCCGGACGATGTCCTTGGCGGGGAGGACTGCGATGATTTCGAGATCTTTCAGCATGATTGTTTCTCCCTCTTGATCAGACTTGATCAGATTCCTGGAAGCCACCCCAGCTGCCATCCACAGTGAAATAGACGTCCGCCGGTTCCCCGGCGCACCCGGCGGCGTCGTGCCAGCCCCGGGCCCCAATTCCAGAGGCATCAACATGCTCAGCGCCAGCGATGGACATGACCTATCGGCTCCTCGAAGGTGCTGATGCGCACTATCGTAGGCTCGGGGCCGTGAGAGTCAATACCGCGGCGAATCCGCTGCTGCGCGGGGGATTTGATGGCGGCCGGCGGGGACCATCACAGCTTCGACGGCGGCGCCCCCGGGGTCGTCGTGCTGGTCGGGGCGTGGGCCTGATCCGCCCGGTTGCCCTGCCGGCGACTCGCCAGTAGGAAGGGCACCGCGATCAGCTCGATGACGCCGCCAACTGCCAGCGACGCCGGGTAGCCGTACACATCGGCCGCCCGGCCGAGCAGCGGCTGCGCCACCACCCCACCGCTGGATCCCATGAGCGAGTCGAAGCTAAGCACCGTTGCCCGTTGCTTCGAGGCGATCATGTCATTCAGGTAGGCCTGCCGCACCGGGGTGCCCGCCGACGAGACCAGGGCCCAGAGTGCCAGGAGGACAAGGGCCACCCAGAACACGTGGGTGAACCCCAGCACGACCAGAATCATCGCGCCCACAATGCTGCTCAGAATCAGCACCGTGGTGCGGCGGCGAACCAGGCCCCGGAGGCGTGGCGCCATCCAGCCGCCCAGCACCTGCGCCCCTGCCACGATGGCCGCGGCCAGGCCCGCCACGGAGTATGCGTGCGGGTCGCCGAAGAGCTCCAGCAGGTACGGCTGGAGGGCGTAGAAAACATAGATCCCGACGCCGGCGCTGAACGGCGCGGCCAGCATCACGTAGCGTACGGGCGGGTTCTTCAGTCCATTCTCGATCGAGTCAGTAAGCACGGCGCGGGTCGCCTCAAGAGGATGGGCCGAACGTTCGGGCGTGAAGCCGACGTCGCGCATGAGCCAAAAGGCCACGACAAACATCACCAACAGGACACCCACCCGCAGCAGAAACGGCACGCCAAGGTTGGTGGCCTGCGCGATGACACCGCCGGCCACCGAGCCGATCAGCATCGCAGCGCCCGAGACCATCAGTCCCCTGCCCAGCACCGTCTCGAGCCCGCCGTCATAGCCCGAGAAGCGCAACGCGTCGACGAGCCAGGCCTCAACAGCCCCGGAGAAAAAAGTGAAGCCCAGGCCGAGCAGCACCGACACTGCGGCCCACAACCAGAACGGGGCGGAAAGCTGCCAGAGCAGGTAATACAGGTAGGTCGATGCGGCCAGCGTCGCGGTGCCGAGCAGGAACGACACGCGCCGCCCCCAACCGTCGGCAACCACTCCGGTGGGCACCTCGAAAAGCACCATCCCGGCGGTGAAGAAGGCGTTCGCGGCAAAAGCCTCAAGGTTGCTGAGTCCGGCGTCAAGCAGGAAGAGGGTGTTGATCCCCCAGATGAACGAGGCCGCAAGGGTATTGCCCAGCGTCAACGTGAGGTAGATGCGCTGGATCTTGCGGGCGGCGGCGTTCATCGGATTGCCGTCCCCGTCGGGGCGGGGGTCTGGCACGAGCCCATTCTCGTCTCCTTCAGAGGCGCGCGCCAGAGTGCGGGATGGCGGTGCGGCGTGCGGGGTCGCTCACCCTGACTCGGGCACCTCACGGTGAACCATGCACTGATCCCCCCGCTCGATGCCCGCCGTATCCTCCGACGGAACCCCGTGGCGGAGGCCGCCGGCTCTGGAGAGAAGACCTGGAAAGGCGTAGATTTGCGCCGGGATTCATTCGACGTGGAAGCCAATCTGATGGCTTCCGGCAGGCTCGACCGGGACGAAGTCCCGCGGGAGGGGGCGACATCGAAAGCATCGCGGCGGGCAGGCCGCCCCGTGGCATGACTGCGGCCGTCGCCGCGATGATGAGCGGGCGCGGCGTTCCGGGCATCTCCGTGACCGTCGTGAATCGCGATCGGGTGCTCCTCGCCGCCGGTTACGGACTTGCCGACTGTGCAGAAAGCACGCCGGCAACCGCCTCGACGTCGTATCTCTGGTTCTCCATGACCAAGATCGTGACCGCGACGGCTGCGTTCCGGCTCGTGGACGAGGGTCGCCTCGATTTGAATGCCCCGGTGGGCGAGTACGTCCCTCACTTGCGTTCTTCCAGGACGACGCCGAGCGTAGGCCAGTTGCTGAACCACACTGCCGGTTTGGGTAACCCGTTGCCCATCCGCTGGGTGCATGCGGCCAACGCGGATCCTCCGGATCCCGAGGCTTTGCTCCGCCATTTGATGGGCAGGCGCCGCGTATACCGCTACCCGGCCGGGCAGAGCGCCCGCTATTCCAACGTCGGCTGCCTGGCCGCCGGACAGGTCATTGCCGCTGCGGCCGGGATGGCCTTCGAGTCCTGCGTCCACCAGTCCATCCTGCAACCTCTGGGCATGGAACACACCGGGTTCCGCTATCAGGAGGGCGCCGACAAGGCGACCGGATACCTCAAGGCGCCCCGGATCATGGACCCCGTGCTGCGGGGTATGTTCCCCGCCGGGATCGCCGGAAACCGTCGCGGGCCGTACTTGTCACTGAACCACTTCTACGTGGACGGGCCCGCCTACGGCGGCCTGGTGGGCGACGTCTGGGACGCGGGCAGATTCCTCCGCATGCACCTTCGCGACGGCGAGATCGACGGAACCCGGGTCCTTTCCCCGTGTCCGCCCGCCGCATGCACACCATGGACCAGGCGGGTAAGCCGTTCGACCACGGACCCGGGTGGTTTCGCCGGCGGACGAAGACCCCGGGGCAGTGGGTGGAGCATTTCGGCGCCGGGCCGGCTTCTGGAACGTCATGCGCCTCTACCCCGACCGCGGTCTGGGCATCGTCGTCATGAGCAACAGCACCAGCATGTACGACTTCGAACCGCTGTTCGCGCTCCTGGCATCTGCGTCGTGGTCGTGACCCTTGCGACCGACTGTTGACACCAGCATCCCACGGCCGGATGCCGGGCTGATCCGGCACTGCGTACCCTCTGCGGGCAGCCAGCATCGAGCAGTGGCAGGCATTTGCCCCTCATCATGCGATCAACCGCAGGGATAACACAAAGGAGTACCCCATACCCATGGATATGCCGACCCGATACGACTTGGAACGTCTGGCGGCTGCGCGCGATCCACACAGCGTCACAGTGTAACTTCCGACGAGCACTGTCCCCCGCTGATTCGGAGGAGGACCAGACCCGAGCGCGCTCTTTGTTCGGTTCCGCCCTGGACCTGCTCCGCGCCGGGGAAAACAAAGACTCGCTCACCGCCATAGAGTCGTTCCTCCACGAGCTCCTGGAAACCCCGGAGTTCTGGTTTGACATGGGGCGGAGCCTGGCCATCTTCGCGACACCGACGTCGGTGTTGGAGTTCCGTTTGCCGAACGATCTTGAAAACCATGTCAGCGTGTCTGATCGGTTCGCCATCACCCCGCTTCTGCGCGCCGTAACGTTCCCCAACGCGGCGCTCGTGCTCGCGATTTCCCAGGACGGGGCGCGCCGCATCGAGGTCTCGGCTGACCGGCCGGCCCAGGAAATCACCGTACCCGGCATGCCAGCATTGGCGTACCCGCTGCCGGTCATCGTCATCTCGGAGCTCATGGGCGTGCCCGCCGAGGACCGTGACCGCTTCAAGCTGTGGTCCGACGTCATTGTCAGCCAAACGCGGACCAGTGCACCGAACGAGGATCACCACGCCACCAATCAGGAGATGACCGATACTTCCTGAACCTGATCGAACAGCGCCCGAGCCGGCCCGGCAACGACTTGATCAGCAACCTGCTCTCCGCCGAGATCGACGGGCAGAAACTGACCGTGCCCGAACTGCTGGGTTTCTGCAGTCTGTTGCTCGTCGCCGGCAACGAAACAACCACCAATCTGATAGGCAATGCGGTCCTTTGCTTTACCGAAGTGCCCGGCACCATCGAACGGCTGCGGAAGGAGCCGTCACTGCTCCCCCAGGCCATAGAGGAAGTACTCCGCTTTCGGTCCCCCGTCCAGTCCATGTACCGGATTTGTGTTGCCGAAACCACCCTGGGCGACGTTCACATTCCGGCCGGCGCCCCGCTCGCAAGACTTGAAGCACGGACCGCACTGGAGGCCATCCTGTCACGGCTGCCAGGACTGAGAGTCGCCCCGGGATCGCGCCTTGAGCGGATGGACAGCACCATCGTCTATGGACTGAAGGCCCTCCCGGCCAACTGGCACGCAGCCTGAACGCACGGCGGCCGCCCCCCACGGCCGGCTTGCAACATACCCCCAGGGGTATTACCGTTGGTGGTAGAGGAACGGAGAATCCCTCCCGGGAACTCCCCCACCACCCA
>NZ_JBVAYV010000078.1:0-8276 GCF_055412805.1 Pseudarthrobacter kochi | reverse complement strand
GTAATCACGAGATCAACAGCATCAGCCTTGAACTCATCAGAAAACGTGGGACGGGAAGACATGGGAACAATCCTTTCAAAGACTGTCTCACATCAGTAGTACACCTCACCCACGGGGCGACCGCAACTTCTTACACGCCGGTTCTTTCGTGGTTCGGCCGCTCATTCACCGAAAAATCTCGGTCTTTGCTGGGACTGTCGGCGACGCCGTATCGAGGCACAAACGAGAAGGAGACTGAGCGACTCGTTGCCAGATTCGGTCGTAATCTCATCGAGCCAGATGAGTTCAGTGCAGAGAACGCGCACGAGTACCTCCAGGGCATGGGCGTTCTAGCCAAGGTGAACCATGAAGAGCTGAAGGGCATTGAGCTCAAGCTGAAGGACATGCGCTCGGCCACGGACGAGGATTCCCAAAGCGCCATGCTTGAGGCCCGCATCGACCTCCAGCAGGTGGCGGACAGCACGCAACGAAACGAAGCCATCCTGGACCACATCAAGGCATCCGAGACTAAGGGGCCGACTCTTGTCTTCGCCGCTTCGGTAGAGCATGCCGAGGCTCTCGCGGCTGTCCTCTCCGTTGAGGGCATTCCGGCAGCCGCCATCTCGGGCAAGACAGATCTGGGCCACCGGCGTTCAATCATCGAGGACTTCCGCAACGGAAAGATCCGTGTGCTGACCAACTTCGATGTGCTGACCCAGGGGTTCGACGCACCCAAGGTCGACGCCGTGTACGTTTGCCGGCCAACATTTTCCCCCAACAAATACATCCAGATGATCGGCCGCGGCCTCCGCGGACCGCTCAACGGAGGAAGCGAAGAAGTTCTGATCGTCAACGTCAAGGACAATTTGGACCAGTATGGCCACAAGCTGGCGTTTACGCAGCTGGACTATTTGTGGAAGAACGAGGCGACAAGTGCTCGCTGAGATTGAACTCGACGAAAGTCAGCGAGAGGTTGCGGAAGCTGCGCCGGATGCGCGGATGTTCGTCACTGCCGCAGCCGGCCAAGGAAAGACCGAGGTCTTGCTGGCGCGAGTGAAGACATTGGTGGAAGATGGCCTGAATCCCGCAGACGAAATCCTCGTCCTGAGCTTTTCCCGCGCCGCCGTCGAAGCCGTCAGGAAACGGGCACGCACCCACGACCTTGATGGACTTCAAATCCGAACTTTCGATTCCTTTGCGGCGCAGATTCTGATCGACATGGACGAAGAGACTCTGGGCGACAGCTTTGACGCCCGGATCCGAAAAGCCACGAAATACATCGCCGGAGACGAGACGCCCGATCGGGTCACTTACCTAAAGCACATCCTGGTCGATGAAGCTCAGGACCTCGTGGGCGACCGGGCGGAGCTCGTCTTGGCCCTATTTTCCGCTCTTGACGACGACTTCGGCTTCACCGTGCTCGGCGACCCATTGCAGGGCATTTACGACTTCCAGCTGGAAGAATCCGAGTCCAAACTCACCTCGGCGGAGCTCATCGAGACACTCGTCAAGGAGTTTGACGCGGATCAACAGACCCTGGAAAAGCACTATAGGGCAGTGACCGATCGCACCAGGGAGCTCATCTCCGTTGGCGACGAGATCCGCAACCTGGGAGCACTCGACGAGCCAGCGTGCGAGGCCGCACACAACCTGCTCGACGACTTCCGCAGGGAAGTTTCCAGCACCTCCGTACTCAATGAGTCAGGAGCTCTCAGCCCGAATGAAGGCGACACAACAGCCCTGCTGTGTTCGACCAATTACGAAGTCCTCATCGCGAGTGAACTTCTGTGGGAGAACGGATATCCGCACCTGATCCGGCGGAAGGCACAGGATATGAGTGTGGCGCCGTGGGTCCATCAAGTCTTCAAGGATCTGGAAGACCGGACGTACGACGCCGATGAGATCAAGTCCCGACTGAAGCAGCTCTTCGGCGAGGCATCAGCCGACCACTGGCTCGCATTGAAGACGGCCGAGGGCAACTTCTCCGCCTACGACTCGCTGAATGTCCCCCAGCTCAGCCAACGACTGCGCAGCAGATCGATCCCCTTGACCCTCACGGTGGCCGACGTCGCTCCGCTGATCGTTTCTACGGTACATCGGGCCAAGGGGCTCGAGTTCACCAATGTCCTCTATCTGCAACCGGAGTTCGGATCACCCGCCGCCGAGCAGAACACGGCCACATTGAAGCAGAAGTACGTAGCCCTGAGCCGGGCTCGAGAAGAGATCGTCTCGACCTTGCTGCCGAAGAAGATCCTCAAGCACGCCGACGGATCCGGGGGACGATGGCTGGAGAAGGCTTATGGCAAGTACGGGCAGTACACGGCGCGGATGGAGTTTTTGAACTCCGACATCGACGACGTTTCGCCTTATTACCCCGCAGACGGAGACGCTCACGCCGTTCAGGAGGGCCTAGTTCTGGATAACCTCCTGGGTGACGTCGTTTCGGGCCGCATTGAGTCCCAGCCCGAGCCCGGTGAAGTTCCTCGCTACGAGCTGACCACCAGCGACGGCCGCCGGCTCGGCCGAACCAGCCAATCTTTTGCGTTCGCGCTGAAGAAGAATTTCGGCTTCAAGGGTAACCGCAGCCAGGAGTGGCCCACCGCCTTCACCGGCGCCCGGGTCACATCCATCGAGTGCGCCACCGGCCATCCAGAGGAGACGAAGCTCGCAGGGCTCGGTTCCTCCGGTATGTGGCTTGTACCCCGGCTTACCGGGCTGATCAGCCGGATCAAGGATTAGGAGAATGACCTTGTCGACCCTAGACAGCAAATACGCATTCCGCCGCGAAATGGTGGACCGGCTTGTAACGGACCTCTACGGGCCCGGTGCTTCCGACGAGCTCATCACCGAGCGCCCCCTTGAGCGCTATGTCACGGGAGTGCTCTGGCCGGCGGCGGACGACACCTATTCAGAGGCGCCCGATGAGCCTGAGTCCGTGGCTGCTGCTTCTGGCGAGGCCTCAGTGGACAGCCCGGTCGCCAACGCCCGGCTGACTTATCCAAGCAGTGTGGGCTTGACCGTTTCCGTTGACACAGCACTTTCTCGTGTCCTTCTCGTCTCGCCGACTGCCGCCAGGTATGCCCCAGTCCCTACCCTCAGGGACAGCGGCAGCAAACGCCGCGACGCATATGACTGGCAGCGTACGCCAGCGGAACTCCCCGGGATCCCAATCGATCTGTCTTCAGCTGGGCCCCAGCGGCATCTTCTGGAGGGCGGGGCCCTGGAACTGTACGCCTTGGTGCGAAGTCCCGACGAGGCTGTCGTGACGGTGACTGTCGTGCTGAGGAACACCCAGCCCAAACCTGACCCGACATCAGACAAAGACGTGGCGTGCTGGTTCCAGGCTGGCCTCTCCGTTCACACCCCAAAGCCCGCTCTTGTTGATCGTTCGAAGCTGCGTACCAACGTTCCTTCGGACCCCGACCTGGCGTCGTCCGAGCTCCTCTACCGAAACCACATGATCTTCGGCGCCGGGCATGGCTGCGCGGTCGAGGTGGAGGCGTCCGACGTCGATGGCCGGCTCTGTCAGCGAGTGACCACCACGTTTGTTCCCCGGCAGGATGTCCACCGGTCCATGGCTGGCGTGAGCAACGCCAACCTGTCGCTCTCGTTCATGGGTTCGGCCACGCGCGAAGATGTCGTCGCGCAGCTGAACTTGCTCGCGGAGGACTATGCATCGTGGATCACGGCATCCAGTGACTCGGTAACAGCAGACGGTCAAACCCACGTTCCTCCGCACTTGCGCGGTGTCGCTGCCGACCATATGAAGCAGGCGGGGACTGCACACGACCGAATCAAAGCGGGCATCCAGCTGCTGGTCAACGATGAGAAAGCCTTTGAGGCATTTCAGCTGGCGAATCAGGCTATGCACATGCAGCGTTCGCGCCAGGACTGGGTCCGGAAAGGCGCCAAAGGCGAGTTCGTACTTGGCGCCCAGGCGTGGCGACCTTTCCAGATTGCATTCATCCTCATTAATTTGCCGTCAGTGACTGACGATCAGCACCCGGAACGCGACATCGCTGATCTCCTCTGGTTCCCCACAGGTGGAGGAAAGACAGAAGCCTATCTGGGGCTTGTCGCATACCTCCTGCTGCTCCGACGGCTGCGGAACACAAGCGTCCGGGGCGTGGCCGTGATCATGCGCTATACCCTCCGGCTTCTGACAATCCAACAATTTGAGCGCGCTGCCATGCTCATCTGCTCCCTGGAATCTGTTCGACTGGCGAATGAGGACCGGGTTGGCGGTACACCATTCGGCATCGGGCTCTGGGTGGGCGGAGGCGCAACGCCGAACGATATCGCAACTGCACGAACGAACCTGGGAAAGCTTCGGAACCACCAGGAAGTCGTCGAAGGAAACCCCAAGCAGATCGAAGCCTGCCCCTGGTGCGGCACCCGGCTCACGGTCGATGACTATCGAATCGTCAAAGTGCCCTCCGACCGGATGCTCGTCAGCTGCTCCAACAAGGCGTGCGAGTTTGCGGACGGCCTACCCGTTCACATCATCGACACAGACGTCTACCGGGAACGCCCAGAAGTCGTGATCGGGACCGTGGATAAGTTCGCCGGAATGTCATGGCGGGGGGAGATTGCAACCCTTTTCGGACGTTTGTCTTCCGCCGACCTGGGCCCGGACCTCATCATCCAGGACGAACTGCACCTCATCTCGGGACCGCTCGGTTCGACCGTTGGCCTCTTTGAAACAGCGGTCGACCTCGCGGCCAGCGGCATCGGACGCGAAGGGGGCTCCGCCGACCGAAAGCCCAAGATCATAGCCTCAACGGCAACGATTCGACGAGCCAAGGACCAGATCCGGTCCGTCTTCAACCGCGACTCCAGTCTATTTCCGCCGCCGGGGCTTGACCCGGATGACTCATTCTTCGCCAAGAAGGCTCCTGCTGACGGCCTCGGGACCCGCCAATACGTCGGGGTCCTCGCCTCGGGCACCAGCCATGCCACGCTCATGGTTCGCACCTACGCATCGCTGCTGCACTCAGCAACCGTCATCGAAGATGCCACCGCGGAGGACCGTGACCCCTATTGGACGCTTATCGGTTACTTCAACAGTCTCCGTGTCCTCGGCTCGGCCTACCTTCAGGTGTACGACGACGTCCGTGCCCGGCTTAATCTGTTGGCCAAACGAGAAGGTCGGCTCGGTGCGCGGGGTATTCAGCTGAGTGAGCTAACAAGCCGCGTGGAGAACCACAAGATTCCGGAGGCTCTCAAGTCCCTGGAGAAGAGCCTGGGGAGTGGGCTCACCCCCGAGGACGTGGTGCTGGCCACCAACATGATCTCTGTTGGCCTGGACGTTGACCGTCTGGGGTTGATGGCAGTCATGGGACAGCCGCAGTCCAGTGCCGAATACATCCAGGCCACCAGCCGGGTAGGGCGTGTGCACCCGGGCCTAGTCGTGACGATCTTCAATGCAGCCCGGACGAGGGACCGATCGCATTACGAATCGTTCAACGACTTTCATGGTGCCTTGTACCGTGCGGTGGAAGCCACGAGTGCCACGCCCTTCGCGGCCCGGTCCCGCGACCGCGGACTCCATGCTGTCCTGGTATCTGCACTCCGAATGCTTGTACCCGCCCTCAGAACCAGTGCCGGCCAGGTGAGAGACGAAGGACAGGTTGTTGATCAAATCCTGACCTTGATCGGCGACCGGGCGGCGGACATTGACGAGCATTTGAAACAGGATGAGGCTCCGGCAACGCGCGAGGCGCTCGAGCGGCTGCTGAACATCTGGCGCAAGGCTGCCCTTGCGGACGCTGACCTGCCCTACGAGGGCAAGAAGAATTCACCTCGCTCTCTTCTTATCGATTCCAGCAAAGCCCTTGAAGACCCCGATTTCGTCTACAGCACGAGCAGCATTCCCTGGCCGACACCACGAAGCATGCGCGACGTGGACGCCGAAACCGCGCTCCGGCCGGCCCCTATGAGGAAGGACGCCTCCCTTGGCTAGAAAGACCTACGCTGCCCGACGCAGCCAGTTGATCTCCACGTTCGGGGTAGGGAGTCTATTCCCCGCCGAGAACAACAGCTTCATGATCACCAGCATTGACCAATGGGACAGGAAGCATTTGAAGCCTGTCAGCGAGCCCCGCCTGGCACGCAGCTTGAGGGTGTCCGAGCTTCTGCTACCGCCCGCAGGCGCGCGGGGGAAGATCCCCGTTGTCCGGTTTCCGCAAATGCTCGTGTGCCCCAGCTGCAATCGAATCGGACGGGTACAGCAGCTGCAAGCCTCGTACGAGGACCCGAAGTGTGGCTTGTGTAAGTCGCCGGCCCCGCTGACCCCTTCCCGATTTGTGGTGGCGTGCGAAGACGGGCACATCGATGACTTTCCATATTCGTACTGGGTGCACGGCTTCACGCCAAGCGATGACATTGACCATCTGCTTTCGCTTGCGTCCGAAGGCCGAACGTCATCACTGGCCGACATGGTTGTTCGGTGCTCATGCGGGAAATCTCGGACCATGGCCGATGCGTTCAACTCCGTAGCGCTCAAGGAAATGAAGTGCCAGGGCAATCGCCCGTGGCTCGGCTGGGGTTATCGGGAACGCGAATGCGGCAAGGCCCCCAAGACAGTTCAGCGCGGTGCGTCAAATGTCTGGTTCCCGGTGGTGAGGTCCGCAATCTCTATCCCGCCATATTCTGAATTTCTCGCCAAGGTGGTGACGTCAAAAGCCTCCCAGCTCAGTCAACCGCAGGCTCTGGAGCCCGGTTCCACTTGGGTTCTCGAGGGCGTGGTTCAGGAATTTGACGGCCGCTTCTCCGTTGAGGAACTTCGCGCCGAAATAAAGCGCCAATTCCATGGCAGTGAGGAAACTGAGCTTTCCGAGGAACAGCTCCGGGAGCAGGAGTTCCTCGCATTGATGAACGGCCGCCGGGACAGCCCAGACACCGATTTTGTTGCTGAGAAAGTCGCCGTACCGGAGACCCATAAACACTGGATCAAGGCGGCACGCAAAGTCACGCGACTCAGGGAAGTCCGCGCACTGTACGGCTTTAGCCGGTTGCACCCAAGGAGTGAAGACAAGCCTGACGCCAAGCTGTCGCCCCTTTCGCCTGACGACAACCGCCAGAATTGGCTGCCCGCAATTGAGACGCTGGGTGAGGGACTCTTTGTGGCTCTGGACCGATCACAGGTCGAAGCTTGGGCTGAAACGAACTTCGCGGCCGGCAGGGAGAAAACGCTCCGCCTGAACGCGAAACGCGCAGCTGAGCAGCGCGGCCAGGACCCGATTTCCGTCAGTATCGTGGAGACCCTGATCCACACGCTCTCCCACATCATCATCGACCAGCTCTCGCTGGACGCTGGATACCCCGCGTCGTCTATTCGGGAACGCCTCTATGTAGGTTCGGATCAAGTCGGAGTGCTCTTGTATACGGCATCGTCCGACTCTGCAGGCAGCCTGGGCGGCATCGCTGCACAGGCGAGCCCAAAGCGCCTCGGGCCTTCCCTGGACGAAGGACTGTTCCGCACGTCTTGGTGTTCAGCGGATCCTGTCTGCATCGAGTCACGCGGTTCTGGTACCGATGCGCGTAACCTGGCCGCCTGCCACTGCTGCGTCCTTGTGCCGGAAACAAGCTGCGAGCTATTCAATTCCAATCTCGACCGGGGGTCCCTATTTGGCGTTCATGGTCAGATCGGGCTTGGCTTCAAGGATTGGGCAGCGCTGAACCCCATTGCAACGACTGGCCTTGAGAAACCGAGCAGCGTTTCGGACGTGTCCCACGACGACAACATCCCTGTCAGCGTGCGTCAAAGCCCATGGCTGACGGTCTTCACCGAATCCGGTCCTGAACTACAGGAACTTATTCCCGAGCTCGTGGAAGTCGATGTGGAGCTTGGTGACTGGGGTGCCGATATAGGCCCCGACAACCAGTGGCAGGTTGATCTCTCCTGGGCTACCTCACGAGTGGCAGTCCTTGTCGAGCGAGATGATGAGCGTGATGACTGGCTCGCGGAGCAGGGCTGGACGACCTACCACACCGTGGATTTTGCACCCGCAGACCTCGCCGACAAGCTGGCGGACAAGGTTTACTAGCGCAACGTGTGGGGGGTCGGGGTCCCGACCCCCCACACACGAGAACCGTGCCTAGTTGAGTATTTGATGCCTTGAGAGCCACCCAATCTTGCGCTTCAGAGCCACCGATCGTGCGGAAGAGAGCCAGTGGTGGTGTGCTTGGGAGCCACTGGCCCTCGACCTCATCGTTAGGCGCTGGCCAGGGCGGTCTGCTCCCTCATGTTGTAGGTGCCGGTGTCGACCCAGGTGGTGTTGTGGATGATGCGGTCC
>NZ_JBVAYV010000077.1:0-8465 GCF_055412805.1 Pseudarthrobacter kochi | reverse complement strand
TTTCGTGGTTGTATACGCTGCCTCCGGAAGCGAGAACGGGGCACACCGCCCATCCCGGGGCGGGCTGACCACCGTGCTGATCGAGGCGGAGCTTGTCGGCGGTGAGTGCTCGTATTGGGCCTGTATGCCCTCCAAGGCGCTGCTGCGCCCGGGGACCGCCCTGCACGGCGCCCAGACAGTGCCCGGCGCCAAGGAAGCCGTCACCCGGACCCTGGACGCAGCCGCCGTCCTGAAGCGCCGCGACTATTTCACGTCCAACTGGCAGGACGACAGCCAGGTCAAGTGGGTCGAGGACACCGGGATCGAGCTGATCCGCGGCCACGGCTGGATCACCGGCCTCCGGACGGTCGAGGTCGCGGGGCTGGACGGCAACAGCTACGCACTCACGGCACGGCACGCCGTCGTGGTGGCCACCGGGTCCTCTCCCACCGTGCCGCCCATCGACGGGCTGTCCGACGTGGACTACTGGACCACAAGGGAAGCGACCTCCGCGCACGAGATCCCGGACCGACTGGCAGTCCTGGGCGGGGGCGTGGCCGGCACCGAACTAGCACAGGCCTTCGCCCGGCTGGACGCCAGGGTGACCCTGGTGGCCCGCGGCGGCCTGCTGGGCGCCTTCCCGGAGGAGGCGGGCACGCTGGTCGCCGCCGGGCTGCGGGCGGACGGCGTCGATCTCCACCTTCACACCGGAACCAGAAGCGTCCGCGAGAACGACGACGGCTCCCTCACCCTTGAGCTTGAGGGCGGCAGCACCGTGACGGCGGACAAAGTCCTGGTCACCACCGGCCGGCATCCCGCCCTGGAAGGTATCGGGCTGGAAAGCGTCGGCCTCGCCGCCGCGGACGGCCAGGAACTGCGGCTCAGCACCGACTCCACCGGCCTCGTTACCGGAGCCTCCGGGAACGACGTCGACCCCTGGCTGTACGCCGCGGGCGACGCCGCCGGGAAGGCCATGCTGACCCACCAGGGCAAGTACGGGGCCCGCGCGACGGGCGACGCCATCGCGGCCCGGGCCAGGGGCGAACTCAGCGGCCCGGCCACCCCCTGGAGCCGCTTTGCCCGGACCGCCGACGATTACGCGGTGCCCAACGTTGTATTCACCGATCCGGAACTGGCCAGTGTGGGCCGGACCGTGCGCCAGGCGGAGCGCGACGGACTCAGGGTGTCCTCCGTGCAACTGCCCATCCAGGTGGCCGGATCCTCGCTGCACTCCGAACGGTACGAGGGCTGGGCCCAGCTGGTGGTCGACGAGGACAGGAAGGTGCTGCTGGGCGCTACTTTTGCGGGCCCGGATGTGGCTGAGCTGCTGCACGCCGCCACGATCGCCGTCGTCGGCGAGGTCCCGCTGGACCGGCTCTGGCACGCCGTGCCGGCGTACCCCACGATCAGCGAGGTCTGGCTGCGGCTGCTCGAGGAGTACGGACTCTGAGCCGCCGAGGTGTGACTTCGCGCCCATGTTTTGGACAAACATCGGCGCCAAGTCTCACCTCGGCGGAACCGCCCGCGGACGGGACCCGGCCCGTCTGATTCATCACACCCAGTCCATTCTATTTGAACTGACCGGTCAGTTTAGTTAGCCTTGTCGTAGACATCCATCTGCGAAAGGCCACCCTTGCTCCGCGTGCAACAGCTCTCCGTGAACGGCAGACGGGACGAGCTGCTGCCGGCCACCTCCCTTCAGGTCCGGCGCGGTGAGCTCCTGCTGGTCTCCGGCAACCGCCAGGACCAGCGCACCGCCCTCGCACTGGCCCTGAGCGGACGGCTCAAACCCTCCGGCGGGCGCTTTGAATGGGACGGCTCGAAGTGGGACGGCAGCACCAGGATCAAGACCCTGCGGCAGGCGAGCGCCGTCGTGGATTCCCCGGGCGTGAACGAACCCGAGCAGCACCTGAGCGTCCGCGACCTCGTCACCGAGGACCTGGCCCTGGTCCCGCGCCGGTACCGGGGTTCGCTGCTCAGCAAGCCCTGGCTCAAAGTCAACCGCTTCGAGGACATCGCCGGGCTGTGGACCGAACAGCTTCCCGCCGCCCGACGGATCGAGCTGCTCACTGCCCTTGCCCTGGCGAACCCGCACACGGATCTGCTGGTGGTGGACTCCCCGGACCGCCACGGCGATCCGGCCGATTGGCTGCCGCGGCTGCAGGAACTGGCCTACGACGCCGGGCGCCCGCTCGCCGTCGTTGCCACCGTCCTGCACATCCCGGCCGACTGGACCGGCCCGGCCGCCGCGATCGGCACCGCGGGCCCTCCTCCCGAGGACGACGCAGACGCTGCCCCCGAACCCCTGGAAGCAACCAACACACCCGAAACTGAGGAAGAAAAGTGACTGTTCTGCGGCTGGCCCGCTCCGAACTCAAGCGCATGACCGGTGGCCTGCTGCCCAAGCTCACCATCCTGGCGCTGACCATGGTCCCGCTTCTCTACGGCGCCGTGTACCTCTACGCCAACTGGGATCCCTACGGAAAGCTGAACCAGATCGATGCCGCCCTCGTGGTCGAGGACACCGGTGCCACCTCCGCCGACGGCGCCCGGCTCGAGGCTGGCCGGAAGGTCGCCGACAGCCTCGTGGACGGGCACGTCTTTAACTGGCAGACGGTCTCCGACACCGAAGAAGCGGACCAGGGCGTGAGCACGGGCAAGTATGCCTTCGCCCTGAAGATCCCCAAGGACTTCTCGGCGAACCTCGTCTCCCCCGGCAGCTTCGACGCCGCCAACCGGGCCATGCTCAACGTCACCACCAATGATGCGAACAACTACCTGTTGAGCACCATTGTGGACAAGCTCACCACCGCTGTGCACACCACGGTGGCCACCGAGGTGGGTGAGGAGACCGCCAACCAGCTCCTCACCGGATTCGGGACCATCCACTCCCAGATGCTCAAGGCCTCCGACGGCGCCGGGCAACTCGCCGACGGGGTCGCCAGCCTCCACGACGGAACAGTCACCCTGCACCAGGGCACGGGCGATCTCAAGAACGGCGCCGCCGGGCTCTACAACGGCCAGGTCAAGCTCCGGGACGGTGCCACCGCCCTCAGCACGGGGGCAGCCCAGCTCAGCGGCGGACTGTCCCAGCTCAAGGATAAAACCGCCACTCTGCCTGCCGATTCCCGCGCACTGGCGGACGGCGCCGCGCAGGTGGCGGCCGGCAACGCCGCGCTCAACACCAAGGTGCAGGGCCTGGCCGGCCAGCTGGCGGCCTCCGAACAGGCGGCCGCCCAGGCACAGCGCAGCCGGGTGGTCGCGTCCAACAGCCGGCTCGTCGCCGCCGGGACCATCACCCCGGCCCAGGCGGACGCAATCCTGGCGGACTTCGACGCGAACGCAGCCCCGCCCGCAGCCCCGGGCCCGGCGGCCGCCCTGAAGTCCGCGGCAGGTCAGATCCAGCAACTGGCAGACGGTTCCGCTGCCGTCAGCGCAGGAGCGGCCAGGCTGGCGGAAGCCACCCCAGCCCTCGGCGGCGCCATCACCCGGGCGTCCACCGGCGCGGACCAGCTGGCCGGCGGCGCCGCCACGCTCGCCACCGGGCAGCAGAGCGCACTCGACGGCGCGGGGAAACTCTCCGAGGGCGCACAGAAACTCGACGACGGCGCGGCCCGGCTGGAAAGCGGGGCCGCTACGGCCTCCGAGGGCGCCGGAACCCTCGCCGCTGAACTCGCCAAGGGCGCCGGCCAGGTCCCGAACCCCGACGACACCCAGAAGGACAGCCTCGCCAAGGTAATGGCGGATCCGGTCGCCGTCAGCAACGTCTCGCAGGCCAAGGCCGGTTCGTACGGCGCAGGCCTGGCACCGTTCTTCCTCACCCTGGCCCTGTGGATCGGCGTCTTTATGCTGATCCAGGCGATGCGGCCCGTGACCCAGCGGGCACTGGCGTCGAACGCCCCGGCGTGGAAAATCGCCGTCGGCGGCTGGCTTCCATTCCTGGCCGTCTCGGCTGTCCAGGCGAGCCTGCTGACCCTTGTGGTCGACGTGGGGCTGGGCCTCAACCCTGCGCACCCCTGGCTGATGTGGTTCCTCATGCTGGCCGCGGCGATGGCATTCAGCGCGATCATCCAGGGCGTCGTCGCGCTGCTCGGTTCCCCCGGCAAGCTCGTGGTGCTCATCCTGCTGGTGCTGCAGCTCGTCTCCTCCGGGGGCACCTTCCCATGGCAGACAACGCCCCAGCCGCTCCACGTGGTGCATCAAATCCTGCCGATGGGGTACGTGGTCAACGGCATGCGGCACCTGATCTACGGCGCGGACCTGGCCGTCATCCTGCCCACAATGCTGGGCCTGCTTGGCTACACCTTACTGGGGACGGCCCTGTCCGCCCTGGCCGTCCGGAAGCATAAGTACTGGACCCTGAAGTCCCTGAAACCGGAGATCGCCGTATGAGCAGCCGCACGGACAGCAGCACGGCGGAAACCGCGAAGAAGCTCCGGCCGGCCCGCACCAACGCGACGAAGCAGAAGCTTTTCGAGGCCTCGATGGAACTGATCGGCGAACGCGGCGTGGCGGGCGTGACCGTCGACGAGATCGCGGCAGCTGCCGGGGTCTCCAAGGGCACGGTGTACTACAACTTCGGCAGCAAGTCGGACCTGATCGCCCAACTGCTGCACCACGGGGTGGACATCCTGCTGGCACGGCTGCTGAGCGTCCGGGACGATTCGGCGGACCCGCTCGCGGCGATGCACGAAATGATCGGGCAGGCCATGGACTTCATGGCCGAGTACCCGTCCTTTGCCCGGCTGTGGGTCAGTGAGAACTGGCGGACCCCCAGCGAGTGGCAGGACACCTTCACCGAGCTCCGCGGACGGCTGCTCACCGTCGTCGGGGCGGCGGTTGACGCGGTGGCTGCCGTTTACCCGGTGGATCCGGCCGTGTTCCGGGGCAGCCTGGAGACCGCCATCTTCGGGGCCTGCTTTGTGGTGGGACTGGACCGGAAGACCTACAACCCGGAGCGGACCCGCGAGCAAAGTGTTACGGCAATTATGGCGTCCATGCGCGGCTACGTCGTGAAATAGCCCCGCTCGGGGATGATTGGTCACATGGGCCACATGGGTAACAGCGGCAAGTTTGCCATCGGTGCGTTTCTCGCCGCGCTGGCGCTGCTGGCGCTGACCGGCATCACGCTGCACGAAACGGTGTTCCTGTGGTTCCTGGCAGCCTCAGCCGCAGCCTACGTGGCCTGCGTCTCCGAGGTGGTCATCCGCCGGCGGCACCGGACCCTGGCCGCCAGCGGGATCGGGAGCATCCTTTTTATCGCCTTCGGCATCTCGTTCCTGCGCCAGTGGGGTTTGGCCTTCAACGCCGACCCGGACGCGATGTCGGCCCGGGTGGATTCCGATCATCCGGACCTGTACTTTTACCTCGCCGCCGCCTGCGGCGCAGCCACCCTGCTGCTGCTCGTTGCCGGAACCGTCCTGCCGGGCAGGGGAAGGCGTCCGCGCGCCGCCGGCCGTGCTCCGCGGCGGCGCCCGGCATCTGCCGTGAGGGGCCCGGCACCCAAAGCGGCCGCCCGCCGCGCACCGTCCCGGACGGCTGCCCCGCGGCCGGTGCCGAGATCCGCGGCCGGCAGTCCGGCCGCCCCGCGGGCCGCAGGCCCGCGCACGGCAACATCGCGGACATCAGCCCGCCCCGCAGCCAAAACGGCCGGAGCGAAATCCCAACCGGCCAATACTCAGTCGGCCCGGACGTCGACCCGGCGCTGAGCGTCCGGGCGCACCACCCGCCGTCGAATATCCGGCCGGCGAAAAACCCAGGGGCGCAGCACCGCCGTCGCCACCCCCGCGAGCAACAGGAGCCCGCCGGTGACCTCGGCGGGCGTCGGCACCTCGCCCAGGACGAGCCACGCCGTCGTCATGCCGACCACCGGAACCAGCAGGGTAAACGGCACAACGGCGGAGGAGTGGTACAGCCCCAGCAGCCTGTTCCAGATTCCGTAACCCACCAGGGACCCGAAGATGGCCGTGTAGAGCGCACTGGCCAGGGTGACGGGCTGGACGTGAAGCAGGGCCTGCGATACCGCAGACGGGCCGTCCACCAGAAGGGACAGGCCCAGCAGGGGCAGCGGCACGACGGCCCCCGACCACACCACGAGCCCCAGCCCGGATGCCGCTTTCGCCTTCCGGGCGACGATGTTGCCGGCGGCCCAGGACAGCGCTGCGGCGAGCACGATCATGAGCGGCAGCACCGGCGCGACCAGGCTGCGGCCAACGGCCACAACAGCGAGGCCGGCCACGCCCAGCACCACGCCGGCGAACTGCCGCCGGCTCGGCCGCTCGCCGAGGAACCCGGCCGCCAGGAGCACCGTCAGGAGTACCTGCGCCTGCAGGACCAGCGATGCCAGGCCAGCGGGCATGCCGAGCGCCATGGCCAGGTACAGGAGGCCGAACTGTCCGGCGCTCATGAGCAGTCCGACGCCGATGATCGCATTCCAGCCCACATCCGGCTTCCGGATGAAGAAGATGCAGGGAAAAACCACCAGCGTGAACCGCATGGCCACGAACAGCAGCGGCGGCATCTCGGCGCCGTCCGGGTGCAGGCCGAGGTCGATCGCGACGAAGTTGACGCCCCAGAGCACAGCGACGAGCAGGGCCAGGGCGGAATGGCGAGTGTTCACACTGCCACTATGCCGGTTCCGGCCGGGCGCCGGCATAGGATCGGGCCAGCGCGCCGCAGTTGGCTGGTGCGTGAAGGGTCAGAGGTTCCGGGGATGATCGCTGCGGGGCTCATCGGTGCTGCCCTGCTCCGGGGGGACCTGGCTTGCGGGGGCCTGGCCGTGGTGAACCTGGCCTCCGGCCGGGTTGGCGGCCTGCTCGGCGGTGGAGGGGTTCCGGCCGCTGCGGTCGCGGCGCAGCTCTTCCGTGCCGGCGGCTTCCCGGGGCACCTCGTCCCCCTGGGCATCGCGTTCGGTGGTGACGACGTCGGGGTCCAGTACGTCCGCCTTCCGCAGCTGTTCCTGCGCGCCGGCGCGGACCTTCTCGGCCTCCTGCTGACGCGCAGCGGCTTCCTCCCGCAGCCGCTCGGCTTCGACTTCCGCCTCCTTGGCGTCGGCTTCGGCCCGGGCAGCCTGCGCCTCGCGCTCCCTGGCGCCGATCTCGTCGGTCTTGGCCTGTTCGCGCATTTCGACGGCCTTGCTGCGGTTTGCTTCCACCTTGCGCTTGCGGCTGAGCATGGTTGCCACGACGATGATCGCGAGCACCACAACGACGCCGATGATGATCCCAATGAGCTGTCCCGAATCCACGATGATTCCGCCTTTTCTCTCGATCGCCATACGTCCACGGGTAAACAGCATCAGTAAACCGCAGAATCGCCCGCATGACTATGCATCCGGAACTCGGGCAGGGAGCACTGCCGGGGCGTTATTTGGCCCGGGGGACCTTGAACTGCGTGAGCCGCGCGTCCTGGCCGTCGAGTTCGGCCCAGGACTTCTCCGTCTCCATGATGGTCAGCGCGCTGGTAGGGTACCGCGTGGCGGCGTCCATGTAGGCGTCGTGGTTGGAGTCGCGGGACGCAAGGTGCATGGCGAGGTCCTGGACCCCGGGCATGTGCGAAATCACCATAAGGGTGGTCACGGTGTCCGGGACGTGGTTGATGACCGTCAGCATCCGCTTCGCCGAAGCGGCGTACAGCCCGTCCTCAAGTTTCGGCGTCGGGGCTTTGTCGCCCAGTTCGCTGCAGACCCAGGTGCAGGTCTGCCGGGTGCGCAGGGCACTGGAGCACAGGATGAAGTCGGGAACCACACCGTGCTTCAGCAGCCATTTTCCGGCCTGGGGGGCATCACGGTGGCCGCGCTCTTCGAGCGGCCGGTCATGATCCGCGACGCCGCCGGGCCAGTCCGCCTTGGCATGCCGCATGATCACCAGCCGTTTGATGTGATGCGCGCTCATGGATCAATCCTAGTGCGGCGGATTCTCCGCGGGCGCGCATCCCCTCAGAGGCCGCTCAATCGTCCAGGACAAAGGTCACTTCAAGCACGACGTGCCAGGCAACAACGGCGCCGTCGCTGATTTCAACCTTCTGTTCCTTCACCCACGCCCCCGTGACATTGCGCAGGGTCTTGTTGGCCCGGTCGACGCCCTCCTTGATGGCGGCATCAAACGAGGTCTTGGAGTTCGCGCTCAGGGTAGTAATCCGTGCAACAGACATGTCTTCCTCCCAATAGTCGGCTCAACGCTAAAACCCTACGCCGCACCCGGCAAACGCAACAGAGTCCAACAGCCGCCCAACAGCCGCGAAGGCCAAGCCCGTCAGCCAGCAGCGAAAGGCGACATTCCCAGCAGGAAGGGAGCTACCCCGGATGCCCATCAAGCGCAGAGGGCGGCGTTTTGCGTAGTGCCGCATCGCCGACTGAGGAACGAAGGAGGTGTCTAAGCCTTGATCCACCGATCCGCCTGGGCTGATGATCTGGATCTGACTTTTGGCGGTTTTGCGGGCTGAGTGCGTGGTGGGGTGCCGGGCCTCGCTGCCCTTGGGTGTTCCAC
>NZ_JBVAYV010000076.1:0-8730 GCF_055412805.1 Pseudarthrobacter kochi | reverse complement strand
GAGGGGTGGGGGGGGGGGGGGAGGGGGGGGGGGGGGGGTGGGGTTCGTGTGGGGGGTGTTTTTTTCCCTCCCCCCCCCCAGCCCCGCTCCCCCAACCAGGGGATCCCCCACGTCGGAATCCCCAGTCTCGATTGACTCGGCTCAGATCCCTAGGGACCGGCGACGGGCTCGATAAATGCTGTCTCGTCCACATGCTTCGACGAGGTGTGCGGACCGCCGTCTTCCAGCCCCTGCTTTTCGCGGTTGGGCAGAGCCAGGGTGCAGAGCACACTGAACACGCCGATCCCGGCGAGCAGGATCCCGATGGACCACGCACCGGACGTAACGGCGAGCTGGGCCGCCACGAGCGGGACAATGCCTCCACCCACGACGCCGGCGAGGTTGTAGCCCATGCCGGCACCGGTATAGCGGTACCGGGTCTCGAACAGTTCCGGAAGCAGGGCACCGGCGGGTCCGTAGGCGATGGCGAAGATCACCAGGGTGACGGTCAGGCCGATTCCGAAGGCGAACACGGTGTTCGCACTAAGGATCGGGAAGAGCGCCAGGGACCACGGCACGGCGAGGATGCACGAGGTGGCGATGACCTTCTTGCGGCCGAAGCGATCCGAGAGGATGCCTGAGGCCAGGGTGGCTGCGGCGACGAACAGTGAGGCGACCATGCCCGTGCCCAGCACCTCCACCCGGCTCAGCTGCATGCCGGTGGGGCTCGTGGCGTAGCTGGTGAGGTAGGCGGTGCCGACGTAGAAGAAGGCGAAAAGGAGCGTCAGGGAGCCGCCGGCGAGCAGGATTTCGCGCGGCTGGCGCCTGATTGATTCGAGGATGGGCAGCTTGGTGCTGGTATTGGTGACCTTGGCGGCGTTCTTGAACACCGGGGTTTCCTCGATGCTCAGCCGGACCCACAGGCCCACGAGCACCAGCACGGCGCTGAGAATGAACGGCACCCGCCAGCCAATGGTGATGAAGGCCTCGGACTTGTCTCCCAGCGTGAGGTTGGTGATAAGGAACGTGCCGCTGGCCAGGGCGAAGGCAACTGACGGGCCCAGCTGCGGGAAGGATCCGAAGAGCCCGCGTTTTCCCTTGGGGGCGTATTCGGCCACGAGGAGGGTGGCACCGGCCCATTCGCCGCCGACGGCGAGGCCCTGCACGAAGCGGAGCACCACCAGCAGGATGGGGGCGGCCACGCCGATGGTGCTGGCGTCGGGGATGAGGCCGATCATCACGGTGGCGATGCCCATCATGAGCAGCGTGGTGATCAGGGTTTTCTTCCGGCCGATCCGGTCGCCGAAGTGGCCGAAGATGATCGCGCCGACAGGACGGGCGAAGAAGGCCACAGCGAACGTGCCGAACGAAGCGATGGTGCCGGCCGCGGCGCCGAGGGCCGGGAAGAAGACGACCGGAAAGACCAGCGCGGCCGCGGTGCCATAGATGAAGAAGTCGTAGAACTCGATGGTGGTTCCGGCGGCGCTGGCGAAGGCAACCTTACGCAGTGTCTTGCGGCTGGGCGGTGCTTGCAGCCCGGCCGGCGAAGTCGGTGAAACTGAGGTCATGGCAATCTCCTTTGATGACAGCCCCAATGCCGGGCCCTGTGACTCAGATCACTGTAGCGAAAAGCGTGGACATCCAACTACCTCCCAAAAGAGGTAGTCACCAAAAGCGCGGGACCGCCCGGGCGGTCCCCTGGACTTCGTGAAGAAACAACACAGGACTTGAGGAGAGCGCGATGATTCCGGAGATCAACATCTGGGCGGTACTGCTGGCCACGCTGTCCAGCATGGCGGTCGGGTCCGCCTGGTACACGCCGAAGGTGTTCGGCAACTACTGGATGCGCGTCGCCAAGGTCACGCCGAGCGGGGATGCCAAGGACGCCGTGAAGCCGATCCTGATCACCCTGGTGGTCAGCGTCATCAGCGCCTGGGTGCTGGCCGGGTCCGCTGCCATCTCACAGCACTTGGCGGGAATTTCCTGGCCAACACCCTGATCACCGCACTGATCCTCTGGGCCGGGTTCACGGCCGCACGGTTCATCACCCACGATGCCTTCGCCTTCCGCGGCGGATCCTGCCTGGCGACGCGCAAAAGCCCTGACGCTACCGGAATTGCGGCAGCGCCAGGGCTTTTGCGCGTCGCAGGAACGTTGGCGCGTCGCAGGAACGTTGGCGCGTCGTGCGGCCTAGCGGTGCGTGAAGTCCGGCTGGCGCTTCTCGGTGAAGGCCGCCATGCCTTCCTTCTGGTCCTCGGTGGCGAACAGCGAGTGGAACACCCGGCGTTCAAAGAGCACACCCTGGGCCAGCCCGGTTTCGAACGCGGCGTTGACTGCTTCCTTGGCCACCATCGCCACCGGCTTGGACTTGGAGGCAATCACATCGGCGGCCTTGAGGGCCTCCTCCACCACGTCCGAGGCCGGCACCACGCGGGACACCAGCCCGGCGCGTTCGGCTTCCTCGGCGTCCATAAAGCGACCGGTCAGGATCATGTCCATGGCCTTGGACTTGCCCACGGCGCGGGTGAGTCGCTGTGAGCCGCCCATGCCGGGGAGCACGCCCAGGTTGATTTCCGGCTGGCCGAACTTGGCGTTGTCCCCCGCGATGATGAAATCGCACATCATGGCCAGCTCGCAGCCGCCGCCGAGGGCGAATCCGGACACGGCCGCCACCACGGGGATGCGCAGCCGGGTGAAGTCTTCCCAGCCCCGGAACCAGTCGGCCGCGTACATGTCCATGTACCCCTTGGACTGCATTTCCTTGATGTCCGCACCGGCCGCAAAAGCCTTGGCGGACCCGGTCAGCACAACCGCGCCCACGTCCGGATCGGTATCCATCGCGGACACGGCGGCCACGAGTTCGTCCATGGTGGCTTTGTTGAGGGCGTTCAGCGCCTGGGGCCGGTTGAGCGTCACGAGCCCCACCCGGCCGCGCCGCTCCACCAGAATGTTTGAGTACTGCTCCGTCATGCCTGTCCCCTCAGCTGCTGTTCGGATTTGTCCCGGATGTCGGTGATGATGCCGGAGAAGTCCCGGCCCGCCCCGCCTTCCGCGGCAAAGGTATCGTAAATTTCGGACGCGAGCGGCCCCAGCCTGGCGGCGACACCGGTACTTTCCAGCGCGTTGAGCGCCAGCTTGAGGTCCTTCGCCATGAGGGCTCCGGCGAAACCGGGCTGGTAGTCCCGGTTGGCCGGGCTCGTCGGCACCGGTCCCGGCACGGGGCAGTTGGTGGTCAGCGCCCAGCACTGGCCCGAGGCCGCGGAGGCGACGTCGAACAGCGCCTGATGGGTCAGGCCCAGCTTCTCGCCCAGCACGAAGGCCTCGCTGACCGCGATCATCGAGACGCCGAGGATCATGTTGTTGCAGATCTTCGCCGCCTGTCCGGCGCCGTGCTCCCCGCAGTGGACCACGCGCTTTCCCATGACCTCGAGCATCGGCTTGACCGCCTCGAAATCCTCCGGAAGAGCACCCACCATGAAGGTCAGGGTGCCCGCCTCGGCCCCGACGACGCCGCCGGATACCGGAGCGTCAACGGCCCGGTGGCCGGCCGCGACGGCCAGTTCCGCGGCCCCGCGCGCCTCGTCCACGTTGATAGTGGAGCAGTCCAGGAAGAGGGTGCCGGGCGATGCCACGTCCAGCAGGCCCGGCTGGCCGGGCTGTCCCGGCTGGGCGGGGATGCCGCGGTAGGCGTCCAGCAGATGCTTGCCGCTGGGGAGCATGGTCAGCACGACGGCGGCGCCCGCCGCGGCCTCAGCGGCGGTCTCCGCGGTGGCAATGCCGTGCGCCCGGGCCGTTTCCAGTGCGGCCGGGACCACGTCGAATCCGGTCACGGTGTAGCCGGCTTTGACCAGGTTGATGGCCATCGGCCCGCCCATGTGGCCAAGGCCCAGGAAGGCGATGGTGCCGGCCTGTACCCCGGGCTGTGCCGGTTCAGACGGGGATGCTTCAGACATTGTTGCGCTCCTTCGAAAGCTTCAGTTCACGGTCGCCGAGCGGCGCAAAATAGGATTCGACGTCGTCGCGGCTGACCTCCGCCAGGCTGGCCGGCTGCCAGTGCGGAGTGCGGTCTTTGTCCACCACCTGGGCGCGGATGCCTTCCCGGAAGTCGGGTCCGGCCAGGAACCGCAGCCCCACCCGGTATTCCTGCTCCAGGGCTTCCTCGAGGGTCAGTCCCCGGACGCGGCGCAGGGACTCCAGCGCTACTTTCACGGCGGTCGGTGACTTGGCCGCGATGGTGTCGGCGGCGTCGGAGGCTTCCCCGCCCGCTGCCCGGAGCCGGCGCAGGATCTCCTCGGCGTCGTCGCTCGAGTAGCACGCGTCAATCCATTCCTGCTGCGCCGCGAGGACGGAGGCCGGCGCCTGCTCTGCGAAGCGGGCGACGGCGGTGTCCGCTGACTCGCGTTCCAGGGCCTCGGCCAGGTCCCCGAGCTCCGCGGACGGGACGAAGTGGTCCCCGAGCCCCAGGAACAGGGCGTCGGCGCCGCTCAGGTGCGCGCCGGTGAGGGCGGCATGGGTGCCGGTCTCCCCGGGCGAGCGGGAGAGCAGCAGGGTTCCGCCGACGTCGGGCACAAAGCCGATCGTGGTCTCCGGCATGCCCATCCGGGTGCGTTCGGTGACGATCCTGACCGAGCCGTGCGCGGAGATCCCCACCCCGCCGCCCAGGACCAGGCCGTCCATGAACGCCACATACGGCTTGGGGTAGCCCGCAATGAGGGAGTTCAGCTGGTATTCCTCGGCCCAGAAACCGGCCGTCGCGTCGCCGCCGTCGAGCATGTCGCGGTAGATGGCCACGATGTCGCCCCCGGCGCACAGCCCCCGGTCACCGGCACCGTGGACCAGCACCGAAGCTACGGCGTCGTCGTCGTCGGCCCAGAGCGTGAGCTGTTCCAGCATGGCCGAGGCCATGCCCGCGGTGAGCGCGTTGACGGCCTGGGGCCGGTTCAGGGTGACAACGCCCAGCCGGCCGCGCCGTTCGAACAGCACCTCCGCTGACGGGCTGTCCCCGGAGTGTTTCCCCGTCATCAGCTGCCTTCCGGCATCACGAAGCTGGCGCCGGTGCGGATGCCGGAGGGCCAGCGTGTGGTGACCGTCTTGGTCTTGGTGTAGAAACGGAAGGCGTCGGCGCCGTGCTGGTTGAGGTCGCCAAAGCCGGAGGCCTTCCAGCCGCCGAAGGTGTAGTAGGCGATCGGCACCGGGATGGGGACGTTGATGCCGACCATGCCCACCTGGACCCGGCTGGCGAAGTCGCGGGCGGAGTCGCCGTCGCGGGTGTAGATGGCCACGCCGTTGCCGAACTCGTGCTCGCTGCAGAGGCGCAGGGCCTCGTCGTAGTCCTCCGCGCGGAGGACGCTGAGCACCGGGCCGAAGATCTCCTCCTTGTAGATCGTCATGTCCTTTGTCACGTTGTCGAAGAGCGTGGGGCCGACCCAGAAGCCGCCCTCGTAGCCCTCGACCTTGAGGCCGCGGCCGTCGGCCAGCAGGGTGGCGCCTTCGTCGACGCCGGCCTGGATGTAACCCTCGATCCGCTCCTTGGCGGAGGCCGCCACCACCGGGCCGAAGTCCGAGTCCTTGGCGAGGCTGTGGCCGACTTTGAGGTCCGCGATCCGCTCCTCCAGCTTCGCGACGAGCGCGTCGCCGGTGGCCTTGCCGACGGGCACGGCCACGGAGATCGCCATGCAGCGTTCGCCGGCGGAGCCAAAGCCGGCGCCCATCAGCGCATCGGCCGCCATGTCCAGGTCGGCGTCCGGCATGATCACCATGTGGTTCTTGGCGCCGCCGAAGCACTGGGCGCGCTTGCCGTTCGCGGCGGCTGTGGCGTAGATGTACTGCGCAATCGGGGTGGACCCGACGAAGCCGATGGCCTGGACCCGGGGGTCCTCCAGCAGCGCATCCACCGCCTCCTTGTCGCCGTTGACGACGTTGAAGACGCCCGCCGGCAGGCCGGCCTCGGTGAAGAGCTCGGCGAGCCGCAGCGGCACGGAGGGGTCCCGTTCGGAGGGCTTGAGGATGAAGGAGTTGCCCGCGGCGAGGGCCGGCCCGGACTTCCAGAGCGGGATCATGGCCGGGAAGTTAAACGGGGTGATGCCGGCGACGACGCCGAGCGGCTGGCGCAGCGAGTGGACGTCGATGCCGGTTCCGGCGTTGTCCGAGAATTCGCCCTTGAGCAGGTGCGGGGCACCTGCGGCGAACTCCACGACCTCAACGCCGCGCTGGATGTCCCCCTTGGCGTCGAGGAAGGTCTTGCCGTGCTCGGAGGACAGCAACGTGGCGAGTTCGTCCAGGTTCTGGTTGACCAGGTCAACGAACTTGAGCAGGATCCGGCCGCGGCGCTGCGGGTTCATGGCCGCCCATTCGAGCTGGCCCTTTTCCGCGTTGGAGACCACGTTGCGGACTTCCTCGGTGCTGGCCAGGGGCACCCTGGCCTGGACCTCGCCAGTGCAGGGATCGTAGACATCACTGAAGCGCCCCGAGGTGCCCTCAACATGCTGTCCGTCAATGTAATGGGATAGTTCGCGAACCATGATGGAATGCTCCTTTGCACCGTGTGATTGCGTGGTGACAGCCGGGCCACGTGTGACCCACGCCATCTTCTGCTCCCGAATATACTCGGACTTCCTACTAAATTCCAGAGGGGCGTCGCTGGCGGGCAACTTCGTCCGGCAGCCAAGTTCGGTAAGTTAGGGATTGTGAAGATTGCTACCTGGAATGTGAATTCGCTCCGCGCCCGTGCCGACCGTGTTGAAGCCTGGCTTCAGCGCACCGACTGTGATGTCCTGGCTATCCAGGAAACCAAGTGCAAGGACGACAACTTTCCCTGGGAGCTGTTCGAAAACATGGGCTACGAGGTTGCGCATTTTGGCCTGAGCCAGTGGAACGGTGTGGCGATCGCCTCCCGGGTGGGGCTCGACGACGTCGAACGCACCTTCCTGGACCAGCCCGTCTTCGGCAAGAACGGCAAGGACGCCGTTCAGGAAGCACGCGCCATAGGCGCCACCTGCGGCGGCGTCAGGGTCTGGAGCCTCTACGTCCCCAACGGCCGGGCCCTCGACGATGAACACATGCCGTACAAGCTCAGCTGGCTGGACGCCCTGAAGACCCATGCCGAGGGCATGCTCCAGAAGGATCCGGAAGCCCGGATCGCCCTGATGGGCGACTGGAACATCGCCCCGCAGGACGACGACGTCTGGGACATCGACTACTTCCGCACCGAGGGCCTCACCCACGTCAGCGATCCGGAGCGGGCCGCCTTCCACGCCTTTGAGAACGCCGGCTTCCAGGACGTTGTCCGCCCGCACGCCCCCGGCCCCGGCGTCTACACGTACTGGGACTACACGCAGCTGCGCTTCCCCAAGAAGGAAGGCATGCGGATCGACTTCGTGCTGGCCTCCCCCGCACTGGCCGCCCGGGTCACCGGCGCGGCGATCGACCGCGAGGAACGCAAGGGCAAGGGCGCATCGGACCACGCCCCCGTGATTGTGGAGCTGGGCGACTGATGGGCGCAGCCCCGGGAAGCGACGTGATCCAGTGACGGGAAACCTCTACCGCGGGCAGGCCGGGCTGCCGTTCTCCTCCGCGCTGCGGATCTACGAACCCCTGGAGGCGTTCCCGGAAGACCAGCAAGGGGCCCTGCGCGCGGCGGGGGCCCGGAGCGTTTCCCGGGCGGCCGTCGAAAACGCCGAGCTGCTTGCCTCCCTGGGCCGCATCACCCGCCCGGGCGGGGACCCGTTCCCTACCGGGGCGACAGACCTGGTCCGTGTCCTGGCCGTGCCTCTGGCAGGCGGCACCCCGGCAGCACATCCGGCCGGCGCCCCGGCACCGGGGGCCGCCCGGCCCGAGCGGTTGCTGTACTGCCCCAGCCAGCTGGTGCTGCGTGCCGGGCTGGCTGCCAACGCCCTGATGGAGGGCATCCATGGGCCGCTGGCCCAGCTGCTGATCCCGGAGGAGCAGCGCGACAGGCACCAGGAACGCATTGATGAGGTGCGGGCGCATTCCGGGCTGGGCCGCGTGCACACCCGGGCGTCCACCTGGGGTATCCCGTTCAGTTGGTTCTGCCTGTTCACGGAATCGGACCCTACCGATGTGGTGGAATCCGAGGGGCGGATTGTCACCGTGCGTATCCGCGCGAGCATCGCCGAGGCCCTGGAACGGGTCCGCTATGCGGTGGCCCACCTGGCCCTGGCCGCACCGGATCTGGACATGCTGGAGGACCTCACCCAGCTCACTGAATGGCTGGAGCTCTTCCACCCGGGGTCGGTGGTGGAACTGGATTATGGGGCCGTGGCGGACAAGGTCTACCCGGATGATTCACCCATGGATGTGCGGCTGGGCATTGAGTGCCTGGCCGAAGGGGACATGACCGGAGCGGCGGCCGCCTACCGCCGGCTGGCATCCCGCTGGATCCCGATCCGGCAGCTGGCCCGCGCTTCCTGACCTGCCCGAGGGGATTTCGGACAGCGGAATGAGGGGATTCTTCGACACTGCCAATGCTGGCCGTTGATGACTGCCACGGCACCTGTCGAACCCCGAACGGGCCGGCCGGCGCGGAGCCGGCCGAACTTCGCGCATCGTCCCGGCGGGGTTGCGCGGTAACCGAAGAGCGGACGGTACCTTTGAGTGGTCACTGAAAGGTACAGCGACCGACTAAGCCTTGATCCACCGATCCGCCTGGGCTGATGATCTGGATCTGACTTTTGGCGGTTTTGCGGGCTGAGTGCGTGGTGGGGTGCCGGGCCTCGCTGCCCTTGGGTGTTC